>JBAZBZ010000004.1 GCA_041671145.1 Bacteroidales bacterium
ATCATATACATGGAACATTTCTCTGACGGGCTCAGATATAACAGTTGCTCCAACCTTAACAACAACATACACAGTAACAGGAGTAAATGCATCGGGATGTTCAGGAACTGGTCAGGCAATTGTAACAGTGAACTCAAAACCAGGCGTAACAGCAACGGGAGGAACAATTTGCAACGGAGGAAACATAAACATTTCGGCAAACAATGCAACAACATACACATGGAATACGGGCTCAAGCAGTAATCCGTACAATGTAAATCCGACAACAGCAACAACATATACGGTGACCGGAACAAATGGAAATGGCTGTACAAATACATCACAGGCAGTTGTAACCGTAAACCCAAAACCAAATATAACAGCCACAGGCGGCTCAACATGTGCAGGCTCGCCAATATGTATAACTGCAAGCAACGGAGTTAGCTATACATGGAACACTAACTTTGTTGGTAGTTCGTTGAATGTGTCTCCAACAATAAACACAACATATACAGTAACCGGAACAGATGTGAATGGATGCACAAACTCTACAATAGCAGCAGTAACAATAAATCCAAGCATTACAATAAGCACAACAGACAAGACAATATGCAATGGAAGCACAACAATTATTTCCGCATCAAACGGCACATTATATACATGGAGTACAGGAGCGTTAACTTCAGATATAACAGTAAGTCCAAATAATACCATCACATATTACGTAACAGGCATAAACGCACAAGGATGCACAGGTACAGGACAAGCAGTAGTAACAGTAAATCCAAAACCAAACGTAACAGCAACCGGAGGAATAATTTGCAACGGAAACATCTTAGCAATAACGGCAAGCGGAGCAAGTAGCTATGCGTGGAGCGGAGGGCTTGGAGCGGGAAGTTCTATTACAGTTAATCCAGGTGTAAACATAACATATTTTGTTACAGGAACAGATGCAAACAGTTGCACAAACACAGCAGAAGCAGTAGTAATTGTAAACCCATTACCGAATATAACAGCAACCGGCGGCTCAACATGTGCGGGTTCTCCAATGAATGTAATTGCAAATAATGGCAACAGCTTTACATGGAATACCGGTTTTGTTGGCAATCCGTTAAATGTAACACCAGTTGTAAATACAACATATTCAGTAACCGGAACAGATAATAATGGATGTACAAACACAGCAGAAGCAACAGTAACAATAAATGCAACAATTTCAATAAATACAACAAACCCTGCAATCTGCAACGGAAATACAACAATTATTTCAGCATATAACGGAACACAATATACATGGGAAACAGGAGCAACGATATCTGATATAACAGTAAACCCAACCACAACCACAACATATTTAGTAACAGGAATAAATGCACAAGGATGCTCAGGCACAGGGCAAGCAGTGGTAACCGTAAATAATTTACCAAATGTAACGGCAACAGGAGGTACAATTTGCAATGGAGACAATATAAATATAATTGCAAATAATGCGACAACATATACTTGGAATACCGGTTCAAATAACAATCCGTATAATGTAAATCCCAACACAACTACAACGTATTCAGTAACCGGAACAGATAATAATGGATGCACAAACAGCACTCAGGTAACAGTAGCAGTAAACGCATTGCCAAACGTAACTGCAAGCGGAGCAACAATCTGTAATGGAAATAATATAGATATTACAGCAATCAATGCTATCACATACACATGGAATACCGGCTCAAACAACAATCCATATAATGTAAATCCGAATCAAAGCACAACCTACACTGTAACCGGAACCGACAATAACAGTTGCACAAACACAGCACAAGCAATAGTAACAGTAAATCAAAAACCAAACATAACAGCAAACGGAACAACAATCTGCAACGGAGCAAACGCAAGCATTACAGCAAGCGGAGGTACAAGTTACACATGGAGTACAAGTTTTACAGGTAACCCGTTGAATGTTGCACCAACAATAACAACAACATATTCAGTAACCGGAACAGACATGAATGGCTGCACAAACAGTACGCAGTTGGCAGTAGCAGTAAACGCATTGCCAAATATAATAGCCACAGGAGGCACAATTTGTAATGGAAACGACATAAACATTACAGCAAATAACGGAATAACATATACATGGAACACCGGCTCAAATGACAATCCATATAATATAACTCCAAACCAAAATACAACATATACAGTAACCGGAATAGATAACAATAGTTGCACAAACACAGCAGAAGCGTTAGTAAACATAAACCCATTACCAAATGTAACAGCAGCCGGCGGCTCGATGTGTGAAAATTCATCATTTGCGATAACAGCAAGCGGAGCAAACACATATATATGGAATGATGGAACAACAATAAATCCTAAAACAGTATCGCCGAAACAAACAACAAGTTATACAGTAACAGGCACGGATAATAACTCATGCACAAACGTTGCATCATGCAATGTATGCGTAATGTCGGCATTAATACTAAATGTATTTCCGAGCGAAATATGCAACGGAGGAACAGCAACAATATCGGCAACAAACGGTAGCAGTTACACATGGAATACAGGAGCAACCACATCAACACTGACAGTATCGCCAACAGTAACAGCAACATATTATGTAACGGGAACAAATATAAACGGATGTACGGCAACATCTTTTGTATCGGTAACAGTAAATCCAAATCCACAGGTAAATGTAGCAGACAAAGCAGTATGTTTCGGAGTAGCAGTAACATTAAATGCAACAGGTAACGGAGGAACAACACCATATAATTATAACTGGTCTCCGGCAACCGGCTTAAACCAAACCACAGGACAAACAGTAACAGCAAATCCGGCAATAACAACAATATACACAGTAACAATAACCGACAACAAAGGATGTGTTGGAACAAACACCGTAAATGTAGGCATATCACCACAGATGACAGCAATAATAATAAACAAGCAAGATGCAACATGCAGCCAAGCAAATGGAAATGCAACAGTAAATGCAAGCGGAGGAACACCATACACAACAGGAATGATAAATTATAATTGCTTGTGGAGCAACGGAGCGACAACACCAACAATAAACAATCTGAAAGCAGGAACATATACGGTAACAGTAACTGATTCACTCGAATGTACAGCAACAACGACAGTAACAATAGGCGATACGCCGCCATTAACACTAACACTAACAACAACACCAGAACACTGCAATAGAGCAGACGGAACAGCAACAGCAACAGCAAACGCACAGGGAGGAAGCAACTACACATACGTTTGGAATACAGGAGACACAACAAAAACAATAAATAAATTAACAGAAGGAATATACACTGTAACTGTAAAAGGAACATGCAAAATAACAGGAACAACAACTGTAAACGAAACATCGGGTCCACAAGCCGATTTCACTTACACTCCTTCAATTCTTGATATATTTGAAAACACAACTGCATTATTTGAAGATTTATCAACATCAGGCGGACAACAAATAGTAAAATGGCAATGGAATTTTTATGATGATAATTCAATATCATACATAAAGCATCCTACACATACATACCAAGAACCGGGAACTTATACGGTTTGTCTCAAAGTTACCGACTCTGAAAATTGCACCGATTTAATATGCAAGCCAATTGTTGTAAAAGATATTTTCACAATTTACATACCAAATGCTTTCAGTCCGAATGGGGATTTGCTCAATGAAGGGTTTATTCCAAAAGGATACCGCATTGACCCGAACGATTTCAAAATGCTCATCTTCAACCGTTGGGGAGAAGAAATATACAAAACTACAAATTTCAACACCCCATGGAATGGAAGGTACATGAATAAAGGCGATTTGGTACAGGTTGGTGTTTATGTTTACAGAATTACCATAAAAGAACTTGATGGACCTAAGCATGAGTACATTGGAAGGGTTAGCGTGATAAGATAAAATAGTTTAAAGTTTCTGATTTTGTTGTTAGTTGTAAGAATTTCACAACTTCAAAGTTTAAAAAAATAAAATGGCAAATGGATTAAATCTGTTTGCCATTTCTTTTTTAATAAAAAAATATATATACTTTTGCAAATATTTGAAATCAATGAATACAATATTATTCAACAAAATAATTTTCGGTCCTGTTTTCAGTAGACGTCTTGGACGTTCGCTCGGAATTAATTTGCTTCCAACAAATAAGAAGTGTTGCAATTTCAATTGTATTTATTGCGAGTGCGGATGGACTACTAAAAATAATATTGAAAAAGAAGAGTTTCCACCTGCCATATTAGTGAAGGAAGCATTGGAAAAAAGATTAAATGAATTAATTGCAACAGGGCAGGAAATTGATAATATTACTTTTGCGGGAAACGGAGAGCCAACAATGCATCCGGAGTTCATAAAAATTATTGAAGATACAATTTCCATACGCAACAAACTGATGAATAATGTTAAAATATCAGTTTTAACAAATGCTACTTCCCTTGCCAATTCTAAAATTTTAGAAGCCCTTAATAAAATTGATAATTGTATTTTAAAGCTCGATACCGGAAAAGAAAGCACATTTAAAATTATTAATCAACCTGTTTCAAATATTACACTCGGTGAAATTGTAAACAATATCAAAAAATTTAAAGGAAAAATAATTATTCAATCACTGTTTGTAAAAGGTTTTATCAACAACACTAAAATTGACAACACAACAGAAGAAGAAATAAATGATTGGCTTAAACTTATTAAAGAAATAAAACCTGAGCTTATAATGATTTACCCGATAGCACGACCAACTCCATCAGGAAATCTGGAGAAAATTTCAAATGAAAAATTAAAGACAATTGCCGAAAAAGTTATTAAATCTGGCATAAAAGCAATTGCTTATTGATATATTCATTATATTTGAAAACAAATAAAATTTATTGTATGAAATATCCATGCAAACAAAAAAAATGCACAAACCGTAAATGATTAAATGAGCAACGCAACTTTTAACAAAGTAATGCATGGATATTCACGAGCAGGTTGTGTGGTTGGCTTTTGCGGGAGTGAGTAACTAAAAAAGTTTATTAACTAAAATAGCAAATTAACAGCAGAAATTTCAATTGCTTACAAAATTTAAACACATGAAAAAAATATTCCTCATAATTGCAATAATGACAATATTTTCATTTTCATTTGCACAAAAAATAAAAGTAAAAAGCAACAGGGAAAGCATAGGAGGAGGAAAGAATGATGTTTTAACCGTAACAATTTATGAAGCAAATGAAGACGCTGCTGAAAAATCGTGGCGAAATATTATGAAAGGTTATGGAGCTAAAGTAAGTTCCGGAAGCGAAATTGTTGCGAAAGGCGCTACAATTAAAGATATACTCGATAAGCCAATTGATATTTATGCAAAAATTCAAAAGGGTTCTGACGGAATTACTTTTATTGTTGCTTTTGATTTGGGAGGAGCTTTTTTAAGTCAATCTACACATCCCGATAAATACAGAGTTGCAGAAAAAATTATTCGCGATTTTGCCGTTGATGTTACAAAGGAAGCATTTGAATTATTGCTGAAAGAACAAAATAAAAAACTTGACGGTATTCAGCATAAATTCGATAAACTTGTAAAAGAAAACGAAAAATTACATAGCGAAATTGAAAAATATAAAAAAGAAATTGAAAATGACGAGAATGATATTAAAGAAAATCTGACAAATCAGGATAACACAAAAAAAGAACTTGAAACCCAGAAGAATACAATTGATGAAATTGGAAGCAGACAGAAAAAAATAGAGTACTAAATCGGTAAAATCTTAAAAATACTTATGGGTAAACCATTGATTTTTGTTACGAATGATGATGGAATTGATGCAAAAGGATTAAGGGTTGTTATTGATATAATGAAAGAAATAGGAAACGTTGTTGTTGTTGCTCCCGACAAATGTCAGTCGGGAATGTCGCATGCACTAACGGTAAACGCACCTATAAGATTAAAAAAAATCAAAGAAGAAAAAAATTATGTTGAATATAAATGTTCGGGAACGCCTGTTGATTGTTTAAAAATTTCATTGAGCCAAATTCTCAAACGCAAACCCGACTTATGTATTTCGGGAATAAATCACGGTTCCAATTCATCAATAAATTTTTTATATTCAGGAACAGTGGCGGTAGCTTTAGACGGAGCATTGCACGGAATTAATTCCATTGCATTTTCTGTTTGTGATATTTCTCCCGAAACTGATTTTTCGCATATAATAAAACATGTAAAAACAATAACACTTCAAACTCTCAAAAACGGTTTGCCGAGAGGAACTTGTTTGAATGTAAACATACCGCAGGCAAACGGAAGTGAAATAAAAGGAATAAAAATATGCAAGCAGGCAAAAGCAAATTGGAACGATTATTATGTTGAAAAAACCGATGCGTCGGGCGAAAAATTTTATATGCTTGCAGGCAGTTTCGAAAATCAGGATAATGACGAATGTGCCGACCATTGTGCAATTGAGAATTATTATATTTCTGTAGTACCTTTACATATTGATTCTACAAATTATAATTTTATTGATAATTTAAAAACATGGAATTATGAGAAATAAATTCGACAATTTGTGGCTGGGATTATCTCTTGGATTAATTGTTCCGTTCATAGTATTGATAATTTTTTATTACAGCAAACACAAAGCATTAAGTGTTAGCGAATTTATTTCATTAATGAAAGGAATGAACATTTTTACGAAAATACTCAGTTTATGTGTTGTTCCGAACCTTGGTTTATTTTTTATTTTTGTCAGGAAAGATTTTCTTTTTTCAGCAAAGGGTGTTTTATTTGCAACATTAATATATACAATTATTGTTTTTATTTTGTTTTTTGCATTATAAAGTTTAGGAATGAAATATTATATTATTTGTGGTGAGGCATCGGGTGATTTACATGCTTCAAATCTTATGAAGCAAATTAAATTGCTCGACCATGAAGCTGAATTTCGCTTCTGGGGCGGCGACCTTATGGAGAAACAAGGCGGAAAAATCGTAAGGCATTATAAAGAGCTTTCATTCATGGGCTTCTGGGAAGTTATTTCAAACATAAGTGTTATAATTAAAAATATTGAATATTGTAAAAAAGATATTCTTGAATATAAACCCGATGCATTAATACTTGTTGATTATCCTGGATTTAACTTGCGCATCGCCGAATTTGCAAGAAAAGAAAACCTAAAAATATTTTATTACATCTCTCCTCAGATATGGGCATGGAAACAATCGCGTGTAAAAAAAATAAAAAGAGACGTAGATAAAATGCTTGTAGTTCTTCCTTTCGAAAAAGATTTCTATAAAAAATTAGATTTTGAAGTTGAATTTGTCGGACATCCATTGCTTGACGCTATTGATGACTTCAAACAAAATATTATAAGCAATGAAATTTTTATTAATAAAAATAATCTTAACGAAAAACCAATTGTTGCATTGCTTCCGGGAAGCAGAAAACAGGAAGTTTCAAAAATACTTCCAATAATGCTCGATTTGCAATCAAACTTTGAAGATTATCAATTTGTAATTGCCGGAACCGAAGCAATTTCAAAAGATTTTTATTATGAACTCATTAGAAACAGAGATATAAAAATTATTTACAATCAAACTTACCAGTTGCTAAATCATTCTTATGCAGCACTTGTGAAATCGGGAACAGGAACGCTGGAAACTGCATTGTTTGAAGTTCCCGAAGTTGTTTGCTATAAAGCAGTGAGAACATCATACTTCATCGCAAAATATCTTATAAGTTTTAAACTAAAATTTATTTCGCTTGTTAACCTTATAATGAACCGCAAGATTGTTTCTGAGCTTATTCAGGAAAATTATAAAAATATAAATTTGAAAAATGAACTCGGCAAAATTCTTAATGATAAAGAATGCCGCGAAAATATGATAAAAGAATACAAAGAATTAAGAAAAAATCTTGGCGGTATTGGCGCTTCAAAAAGGTCTGCTGAAATAATTATTGACTATCTTAGAAAAAATTAGTTCGTTGTTTAAAATGTTTGTTGTTTGTAGTTAAAAAATGTAAGTTTATTAGGTAAAGCCAAACTATATATTCTTATCCATGTACCCCTAAATTATAAAAATATTTTCTTTGATGAAATGAACTGAAACAACAACAAACAACGAACCACAAACTTTTTAAATTATTCTAAAAAATAATAATTAATACCTGATGTTAAAAAAACTATTAATTTCTCTTCTTATAATACTTCCTTTTATTTCAAATGCTTCAAGAGTGAGGGTGCGTATTCTATCGGGAACTGATATAGCTTCCATGTTTTTTATTCCTGTATCCAATAATTATGAAATTTTTTCCGACACTAATAAAATTTATGAACTTTCAAAAGCCGACACATTATTTATTTTAGTGGAAAATAAATTCATTAAGCTCAAAGCAAAAAATGGCAAAATAGGTGTATTTGAAAAAATTTATCTGAAGAAAAAAGGATTTATGAATAATTTCAAAATCAAATCTCTGCATCCCGAAAGCAAAGAATTTATGTTTGATGATGATTTGGAAATTTCAGTTATTGATAATAAAAAATTACTTCTTATTAATAATGTTGATATCAATTATTATGTTGCCGGTGTTATGGAAGCTGAAGGCGGAAGACAAGCAAATATGGAATTTTATAAAGTGCAGGCAATATTATGCAGAACTTTTGTAATGAGCCACTATCGCCGTCACGAAAAAGAAGGATATAATGTTTGCGATAAAGTTCATTGTCAGGTTTACCGAGGCAGATGCAAGCAAAGTAATATTCTCATGGCGGCTCTTTCAACCAAAGGAATGGTTATAGCAAGCGATTCAAACAATCTTATAATTGCTTCTTATCATTCAAACTGCGGAGGACAAACTGTTAATTCGGAAGATGTATGGTCGAAAAAAATCTCTTATCTGCGTTCAGTAAAAGACAGTTTTTGTGTACATTCTTCAAATGCCTTCTGGACAAAAAAAATTTCCGTAAAGGATTGGGAAAAATATTTACTGAAAAAATATAAATTAACACCAAAAGACAGTTTACACAAAAACGTTGACTTTAGCTTTCACCAACCGCATAGAAAAGTATTTTTATATGACAGCACAAAAATAAATCTTCGCGAAATCCGTACCGACTGGAATTTAAAATCAACATTTTTTGAAATCACCAGAGATGGAGATAATCTTATTTTCAAAGGCAGAGGATTTGGTCATGGAATAGGACTTTGCCAGGAAGGCGCCATGAAAATGTCGAAACTTGGCTACAATTTCCGAGGTATAATAAATCATTATTTTACTAACGTAAAAATAGTTTATCAGGATATTCCTAAATAAATAGTTTAAAGTTTGGCTACTTTAAACCTTAAACTTTAAACTATTTTCTATATTTGCAGTAACCCAACATTATAAGCTTTTATGTTTTTCTGGAATCAGGCACCGTTGTTCAGATTAATTATTCCATTCATTATCGGTATTTATGCCGCAATTCAGTTTCAAAAAGACAATCCATTTTTAAAAATTTTATTAATAATTATTTTTCTTTCTCTGCTATTTTTCACTTTCTTAAAAAAATTGAAATATGGTAAACAATGGTTCTATGGGCTTTTGTTAAATTCTGCTATATTTTTTTCCGGATACCTTATAACTATTTCCAATATTGAAATTTTTAGTGAATATCATTTTTCAAAACAAATGCAAAAATCCGGTATGGTTGTCGGAAAGGTTATAAAGCCGGTAGTTATCAAGGAAAAAACCGTAAAAGTAATAACAGAGATTGAAACATTATATGATAAAAACTATTGGCAAAACAGCCAAGGAAAAGTAATTCTGTGGCTTCAAAAAGACAGTGCATCACAAAAAATTGAATATGGTGATTTGTTATTATTAAACTCTGCATTTACGGAAATTAAACCGCCGCAAAATCCCGAAGAGTTAGATTATAAGCGTTATCTGTCGTTTCGCAACATATATCATCAGGCATATATTAAAAATTCACAGTGGAAATTAATTGCAAAAAATAAAGGGAATTTTTTTATGGCTTTTGCAATAAAACTTCAGAAAAAAATTCTGAATATATTCAAAGAAAATAAAATTGAAGGAAGAGAATATGCAGTTGTTTCCGCATTAGTAGCCGGTTATACCGACAATATCGATACTGAAACTTTAAGGGCTTTTGCCGATACCGGCGCAATGCACATACTTTCTGTTTCGGGTTTACATGTCGGAATTATTTACTATGTTTTAAATTTAATATTACTTTTTCTGAACAAATACAAGTACGGAAGAATTTCAAGAGTTATAATTTTGATTTCTTTTTTGTGGTTATATGCATTTATTACGGGATTGTCGCCTGCTGTGCTGAGAGCAGCAGCAATGCTGAGTTTTGTTATTATCGGAAAATCATTAAAAAGAGATGTAAATATTTATAATACTATTGCTGCTTCGGCATTTCTATTACTTATCATAAATCCTTTTAATTTAACCGATGTGGGTTTTCAATTATCATATCTTGCAGTCGTAGGCATTGTTTTTATTGAGCCATACATTCATAATGTTGTAATCTTTAAAAATAAAATTGCCGAAATCATCTGGAAAATGTTCTCGGTATCAATTGCAGCACAAATAGCTACTTTCCCGCTCGGAATATTTTATTTTCATCAGTTTCCGAATTATTTTCTTGTTTCAAATCTTATTGTTATTCCGCTGAGCACTATTGTTATTTATCTTGCAATAGCTGTTATTGTTTCATCTCCGCTTCATTTAATTTCTTTTTATCTTGCAAAAGCATTGGCATTTTTCACTTTGCTGATGAACAATGTGATTTTTTATATTGAGCATTTACCATTTTCAAAATTTTACGGCATGTATATAAATTCATCCGAAACATTGATTTTATACCTGATAATTTCTTTTATCCTTTCTTTTATAATTCTGAAAAGACCTGTATTTGCAAACATAACCATGGCTTTGCTTGCTATTTTTATTTTATTCACACTAATTGAAAGATTTGAAAATTTAAAGAAAAAAGAATTTGTGGTTTATTCCATAAACAAAACTTCTGCAATAGGTTTTGTTGATAAAAATAAAAATATTCTGTTATCAAATTTTAAAACAAACGAAGCCGGCAATTTTTCTTATCATCTCTCAAATCATTGGAATAAGCTGGGTTATAAAAAACCTGATACTTCAATAAATTTATCAGCAGGGTTAAAATATTTTTCTGATAATTTTTTTATTTATAATAATTGCATTCAATATTATGATAAAAAAATAATGATTATAAATAATAAAGATTATGATTTTTCAGGCGATAAAAAATTAACATTCGATTATGCAGTAATAACAGGTAATTCAAAAATTAAAATAAAAGATATACTTTCAAAAATAAACGTTAAAACAATTATTATTGATTCATCAAATTCACTTTATAAAACAAAAAAATGGCTCGAAGAATGTGAAAAGTTTCAAATTGCTTGTCATGCCGTTTCACTTGACAAAGCTTTTGTGATTGAGCTTTAAATAATTTAGTCATTGGTCATTAAGTCATTAGTAAAACTTCGATATTCAAAATTCGATGTTCGGTATTCGACATTTACAAATCAACAAACTTTATTTGCTAAATTATTAATTGTTTTTATTTTCTGATTGTAAAATAAAAATAATAAATTAATTTTACTGAAAATAATTATTTATTGTCCGACTAAAATAAGTAGTAAAAAGAATTTTTTTAAAATAAGTAAAAAACACTCATATAAAATTTGGACTAAAGTCCAAAAGGTGTTTTTTTGAGTAGCCACGACCTTAAGGTCGTGGCAATAAAACACAGCACAAACGGGCTTTAGCCCTAAAATAATATTTTTTAACCGGACAATAGTATAAAATAACCTGATTCTATATAACTTTTTGTATGGATAAAAATAAAAACACCACAAATTCACAGCTCAAAAATATTTCTGAAAGTAAATACTTAAAAGGAAAATTACCTTTACTTTGGCTTGCAATAGCGATTTTTTTGGTCTTTTCGAAATCTCTGTTTTTTGATTATATTTACTTTGATGACAACCTGCTGATAAAAGAAAATCTTTTTAACCTGAAGAAAATTTCATACATTAGCCATGCTTTCAAAGAAGATGTTTTTAATTTAAACGGACAGGGGTCATATTACCGTCCTGTTTTTACAGTAACACTGATTTTAGATGCAATTATAGGAAACGGAAATTTCGGATGGTTTCATTTTACAAATATTATACTGCATATTATTGCTTCTTATTTTGTATTTCTTTTATTTCTCGAACTTAGTTATCGGAGAAAAAAATCATTTATTTTCAGTTTTATTTTTGCACTTCATCCTATAATTACACAGGCAGTTGTGTGGATTCCCGGAAGAAACGACAGTTTGCTTGCGGTTTTTCTACTGCCATCAATAATTTATTTTATCAAATACTTAAAAACAAATTCGGTTAAATATATTTTTCTTCATTTAATATTTTTCATATTGGCAATTCTGACAAAAGAAACTGCTGTTATTTTTATTCTTATCGGCGGCTTTTATTCATATTTCATTCTTAAAAAGTCTTCAAAAAAATATTTGCTGTTATATTCAGCGTGGATTCCTGTGCTGGCTCTCTGGTACATTGTCAGAAAATTTGCTATGTGTATAAACCCCGAAGTATCATTCCTGGAAATAATTAAAACTATTCCCGGAATATTTTCCTATTTGGGAAAAATAATTTTCCCTTTTAATCTTTCCGTTCTTCCTGTTATGGAAGATATTTATTTTTCAATTATAATCGGAATTATTGCAACTTTAATTTTAATTTATTTTATTAATAAAGATAAAGAAAAACGATTGAACTTTTTATTTCTGGGAATTTTGTGGTTTGTATGTTTTCTTGTTCCTTCCTTTTTAATAAAATTTACAAATGATGTGGTTTTCTCCGAACATAGAGCTTACATTCCTTTAATAGGAGTGTTAATAATGCTTATGGAAATTAGATTACCTGTAAAAGCTGATTCTACTGATAAAAATCTTAAAACGGTTTCATTTATTGTTATAATCATACTTGCAGCTACATCATTCATATATAGTTTAAAATTTAAAGATAAATTCACATTCTGGGAAAATGCAGTAAAAACATCGCCTTCAAATTCTTTTAACTACACCAATATAGGTTCGCTATATTGCAAAGATGAAAAATATGAAATTGCAGAAAATTATTTAAAGGAAGCATTGAAGATTCACGAAAATGATTTTCTCGCTAATACCAATCTTGGTTATATTTGCATGAAAACCCATCGTGATAAGGAAGCGCAACAATATTTTCTGAAAGAAATTAAATATAATCCTAATTGCAGCGATGCATATTTATTTTTAGGATTGCTGTATATGAGAAGCGCAAATAATCCCGATTCCATTGCAATTATCTGCTGGAAGAAAGCAATTGAAATTAACCCTCACAAAAGTGATGCCTATTATGAACTGGCGTTATATTATACATTTAAAAGAAATAATGAAGCACTTGAAGAGCTGAAGAAGAAATCTTCAAAATATTTAATAGACCAGCAAATATTTAAAACCTGCGAAGATAAAATCCGGAATTTCAGAAAACACGGAACTTTGAAATAAATTACGAAGTGGTGAAGTAATGAATTTGAGAATTTGAGAGAGTTTTGTAAATTCGCAAAAAGATAAAATAATCCAATTATGGAAATTGCAAAAAAATTCGACCCCGCCTTGTTTGAAGATAAATGGTATAAATACTGGACAGAAAAAGGTTTTTTTAAATCTGTTCCCGATGCGAAAAAACCATACACAATAGTTATTCCTCCACCAAATGTTACAGGTGTTTTGCACATGGGACACATTTTAAATAATACTATTCAGGACATTTTAATAAGAAGAGCACGCATGCAGGGGAAAAATGCCTGCTGGGTTCCGGGAACCGACCATGCTTCAATTGCAACAGAAGCAAGAGTCGTAGCAAAATTAAAAAATGAAGGCATTGAAAAATCAAATTTAACAAGAGATGAATTTTTGAAACATGCATGGGAATGGACTCATAAACACGGCGGAATAATTCTCGAACAACTTAAAAAACTTGGTGCCTCGTGCGATTGGGAAAGAACAAAATTTACGATGGACGATGATATGTCCGAATCGGTTATTGATGTTTTTATTGATTTACACAAAAAAGGATTTATTTACAGAGGTGTTAGAATGGTTAACTGGGACCCTAAAGCTCTTACTGCAATTTCAGATGAAGAAGTAAATCACAAAGAAGTAAAATCAAAACTTTATTATGTTCGTTATAAAATTGATGGCACAAATGATGAATGGCTGTCAATTGCAACAACACGTCCCGAAACAATACTCGGTGATAGTGCCGTTTGCGTTCACCCCGATGATGAGAGATACAAAAAACTAAAAGGAAAAAATGTAATTGTTCCATTAATAAACCGCAAAATTCCTGTTATATTTGATGAATATGTTGACATGAGTTTTGGAACAGGAGCATTAAAAATTACACCTGCTCACGATATTAACGATTATAATCTTGGCATTAAGCACAAACTTAAATCAATAGATATTTTCAATGATAACGGAACTCTCAACGAGAATGCAGAAATTTTTATAGGTGAAGACAGATTTACAGCACGCGAAAAAGTTGTAGAAGAATTAAAACAAAAAGAACATTTAGTAAAAGTTGAAGAAATCACAAATAATATAGGTTTTTCGGAACGTACCGACGAAATTATAGAACCAAAACTTTCGCTCCAATGGTTTTGTGATATTACCAAAATAGCAAAACCAGCACTCGAAGTAGTTGAAAACAACAAAGTTAGAATTCATCCTTCAAAATATAAAAACACTTATCGCCACTGGATGGAGAATATTCACAACTGGTGCATTTCGCGTCAATTATGGTGGGGACACAGAATACCTGCATATTACCTGCCCGATGGCGAAATTATTATTGCCAAAACAAAAGAAGATGCCTTTAAAATAGCGAAAAATAAAAATGCAAATATTAAAATCGAGAATTTAAAACAAGATGAAGATGTTCTTGATACATGGTTTTCGTCATGGCTATGGCCAATTTCTGTGTTCGACGGAATAAGAAAGCCAAATAATAATGATATTAAATATTATTATCCGACTGATGTTTTAATTTCTGCTCCTGATATTCTTTTCTTCTGGATTGCACGAATGATAATGGCTGGCATTGAATACAGAAAAGATATTCCATTTAAGGATGTGTATATAACAGGAATGGTTAGAGATAAGCAAGGGCGGAAAATGTCGAAATCGCTTGGTAATTCACCCGAGCCGATGGAACTGATAAAACAATACGGAGCCGATGGTGTTCGTGTTGGAATGATGCTTTGTTCTCCTGCCGGCAACGACTTGCTTTTCGATGAAGGACTTTTGGAGCAGGGTAGAAATTTTTCAAATAAAATATGGAACGCATTTCGCCTGATAAAAGGATGGGAAGTTGACGGAAACATTCAACAACCTGGTTATTCAAAAGTAGCGGTTGAATGGTTTGAGGCAAAATTCAATGAAAGCATTGAAACAGTAAATTCTCATTTTGAAAAATACAGAATTTCCGAGGCATTGATGATAATGTACAAATTGATGTGGGATGATTTTTGTTCATGGTATCTGGAAATGATTAAACCGGCATATCAACAGCCAATTGATAAGAAAACTTACGATTCAACAATTGAAATTTTTGAAAAGCTACTAAAATTTTTACATCCCTTCATGCCTTTTATTACAGAGGAAATATGGCATTTAATAAAAGAAAGAACAACTCAAGATTGTATAATTATTTCCAGATTGCCCGATGTTGAAAAATACAAAAAAGAAATTATTGATGATTTTGAATATGTAAAAGAAATTATTGTTTCTGTAAGAAATATACGACAGAGCAATAATATTTCTTTTAAAGAAAAAATAGAACTGAAAATTAAAAAAACTTCTTCAACTTTCGATTTAAAATATTTTGAGGAATTAATCATTAAGCTTTTAAATCTGACTCAAATAAATTATGTAGAGGAAAAACCTCAGGGAGTAATATCATTCCTTGTTAAATCAGATGAATTTTATATTCCGTTTAATATAACAGGTGATGTTGAATCTGAAATAAAAAAACTTAAAGAGGAAGTTTATTATCTGGAGGGGTTTTTAAATTTAGTGAATAAGAAACTTAATAATGAAAAATTCGTAAAAAACGCAAAAGTTGAAATAATAGAAACAGAACAAAGAAAAAAAGCCGATGCAGAATTAAAAATCAGCGTAATTAAAGAAAAAATAAAAAACTTTGAAAAAAAGTAAAAAATGTCAGAAGCATTAGATATAGTAGGTGAACCCAAAAAAATAATTTTTAAAAGAGTTGTTAACTCGGGTATTTTATTTGCTTTGTCTTTTATTTCAATAAATTTTATCCAGAATTTGGTTAGTGCTATTATTGGTGAATTCTATAATTTAAGCCCGATTTTATTTTTTTCTCATGTAAAATATACAAATAAAATTATTTTTAACCACTATTCTATTTTTATCAATTATTTATCAGGACCTTTTACTTGTTTAATAATAGCGGTTTTGTCGTTCAGATTTTTCAATGCTTTAAAAAGAACAGGCGGACTTTTAAAAGTATTTTTTCTTTGGCTGGGAATAATCGGCTATGTGATGTTTTTTGGGCAATTCGCAATAACTTTAGTTTTTCCCGAAAGACATGTGGGTTCAATTTATAATTTTTTTGATATTAGTATAACTTATGAAGTAATTTCTATTCTGGCTTCCTTTTCAAGCATGGCAGTTTTGGGCATTAATATTTCAAAGTATTTTATGTATTTGTCGCATACCCGCTATTATATAAAACACAGCAGCACAAGACAGGAATTCGTAATGCAAACCGGTATTTTATCATGGATATTAGGATTTGTATTATGTTTTCTTTTTTATATACCATTCCATAATTTTTTCATTATATTAATGCTTATTTTTAATGGTATTGTTGTTGGTGTTGTTTATTTTTTCTCAAAAAATAAAAGCAACAAGTCCGTACACATATCCCGAAATCAGTCATTTTCTAAAATTTCAGTAAAAATAATTTATGTACTTGTTATAATGTGGATAATCTTTCATCTCACTCTTGCTAATGGAATAGCCATATAGTGTTGTGTTAAATATAAAATGACGTGAAGGCGAAGTTAGAAAAATCGAAAATGCCAAGCGTACAACTTCCAGCTTCATTAAATACAACAAAATATATTTAACTTATTCTTAAGAGTTTATTTTTTTATAAGCTATCAGCTTATCATAAAGAGTTCCTGGTTGGCGGTAATATACGTAAATACAATACTGATTTTCTGTTTCATAGTACGAACCTTCAATATATGATTCGTCGGCAGTTTTATTGTTGTTTTTCAAAAGCACATAAATATAATTATAGTATCCCTGTTTAAGATATAAAGTAGCTTCATAAAGATTTCTTTTGGGATTATATTTCATTTGCGATTCTTTTGAAAATTTCCAGCTTGTCAATCCACCAAATAAATACACATTTCCTTGTAATTCCAAAGGATTGTACTGCAGGCAAAAATGAACATAAGTATAATCTGCTTCAACTTCGCTGTTCCCTCTGTCCTGATTTATAATTGAAAATTTTCCGTCTATATCATTAAATGAAAGATGTGTTTTTCCCGAACGTTTCACATCACAGAGAAGGTAAACTTGATTTCCGAGCGAGTCGTAGGTTATTTTTCTGATATTTACAGATTGGTATACTAAGCTTCTTATATCAACTTGTCTGAATTCGTTGCCAGCAATAAATGTATTTCCTTTTTCATAATCATATATCAGTTCATTGCCTCTAATAAAAAGTGGTTTCAGATTCCTGATTGCATTATCCCATCTGTCGTTTTGAGTAATTACGATATTCAAATCGGTTAAAGGATTATTTATTAAATATGAACCTGTTTTAATAACAAAATCCACTTCGTGTCTCGAATCCCTGTATTCAATGGAAGTTGCCCGCTTTACATTTACTTCAACTGTTACTAAAGGTTCTACAAGCATAAATCTGCGGGTGATTATTGTATTTTCTTTATCATTTTCGAGATATACTTTCAATAAGTAATTTCCTGATTTTGTGAGCATAAGATTTTCATTCGGAAATGTAAAGCTATAATGTGTATATTTCTGAATTGTATTAACGGAATAGCTGTAATTTCTAATATTATCTTCGGTAAATCCGTCAATATATTCAAGGGCTTGCATATTTGAGGGTTGCCAGTTTGCATTGCAATGAATTACGGTATAAGAATAATTTTTTAAATCGCCATCGAGGTCATCAAAACTTAATTTTAATTTTTCTGTTCCGTTAAGTTCAATTATTGGGGGCGAAAACTCCCATGTCTCCTGATTCAGCAAAACTGTTCTAATATTGCTTTTATAAACATAGTCGTCATAATGAAAATAATCTTTTTTATAATATTCGGTTGTGTCGGTTTGCGCTTTACAGCATAAACAAAGTAAAAATATTAAAATTGTAAAATTAAATTTATGTATTTTCAACATCGTAGTATATTAGTTTTCGACAAAACTACAAACTATAAACTATAAACTGAAAACTATTTTTAAATGTCTCCGTTTTCAATTTTCAGAATTATTTCTTCAATGGCTTTATCTTCACCGAAAGGGTCATATTCATATTTAAGATTATTTTCAAAAATACGGGCTAAGGTTTGCCAGAATATTGCCTGAATAGCTCCTCTGAATTCTTTGATAATCTGATATGAAGTTTTTCCTGTTTCTCTGTCAATAAGTTTAACAAGAATTTTTCCCTGCGAATAGGTGAGGTCTCTTATATCTTTTTCAAACTGAGCTTTCAATGCATTTTCGGCATTTTTCATCAATATTTTTTTGCTTCTTTCATCTTTTATGTGAATCAGAATTGCTTCATATTCTTTCATTTTTACACCTGCTATTTTTGCAAGCGGATATACTCTTTTAACATTTCTAACAAGCCGGTCCCATTGTCTTTTTTCTTTATTGGTTTTAAAAATTTTATTTCCAAATATTTTTATTTCTGTGAGTTCGACATAAGGAATAGTATCGCCATCAATTACAATTGCTTTAACTTTTATTCCTCCTGCTATTTTTTCCTGAGCATCAGTACTTTCGCATCTGAGGAGTAATAAAAAAAAGATTGGTATGAAAATAATTTTATTCACAATAAACTTTATTATACATACAAATATATAAAACAACAACTATACCATTAAATTTTCAATCATTTTTAAACTGACGGAGTGACTCAAAGTCACTCCGTCAGTTAATCATTTCTACCGTTAACTGATTCATTGCTGCCGTTAACTTATTTGTGCTTTGAAAACCATTTAAAATGTATTATTTTTACAATAATTTAATAACGGTTTTATGTAAAATTCATCAAAAAATTTTTTATTAAAACAATTTTTATATATTTGCTATCCTAAAAATTTGTAAAAAAATAAAGTAAATAAAATAATTTAATAACCTTAAAATTTTAAAAAATGGCTAAAAACAAAAGTAATCAGGGACAAAGTTTAAAAGAAACATTGCAATCAGCTTTTGCGATGTCATCTATTGTAATAGCATTAGTTATTGCATGGATTGTTTTTAAATACATAATGGGTAATCCGGCGAATTTTCAAGATGGTAATCCTGAAGGAAATCCATTGCCAGGAAACTATTTAGCTATTATATATAAAGGAGGAATGATAGTTCCACTATTAATCTCTCTTTTAATTATATTAATAACTTTTTCAATAGAAAGATTTATAATGATTTCCAAGGCAAAAGGAAAATCGAATTTAAATGTTTTTGTAAAAAATATACAGAATTTATTGAATGATAATAAAATTGAAGAAGCATTAATAGAATGCGACAAACAAAAAGGTTCATTAGCTAACATTGTTAAAGCTTGTTTGTCAAAATACAGAGATTTGCAAAATGACGAGAGTTTATCAAAAGAGCAAAAAATATTAGCGATGCAAAAGGAATGGGATGAGTCAGCAGCACTTGAATTACCAATGCTTTCTAAAAATCTTGTTATTCTTTCAACTATTGCTTCTATTGCTGTGTTAATAGGTCTTATTGGTACGGTATTAGGAATGATTAGAGCATTTGCCGCTCTTGCACAAGCTGGTTCGCCCGATGCTTTAGCTCTCGCAACAGGTATTTCCGAAGCTCTTATCAATACTGCCTTTGGTATCAGTGGCTCAACTTTAGCAATTATATTGTACAATTTTTTCTCAACTAAAATTGATGCTTTAACCTATAAAATGGATGAAGCCGGATTCAGCTTGGTACAAACATTTGCAGCTCAGACAAAGAGATAAGTAAGTTTATAGTTTTTAGTTTATAGTTAAAACTTATAAGTTATGCCAAAAATTAAAGTCCCGACCAAATCACCCCATATTGATATGACACCGATGGTGGACTTGTTTTCGTTGTTGTTAACTTTTTTTATGCTTACAACATCATTCAGACCGCAGGAAGCCGCAGTTATTGATTCACCGTCTTCTGTTTCTGAAAAACAAGCTCCCGATAAAAACATAATGACTATTTATGTAGATAGTACCGATAAGGTTTTTTTTAATATTGATAATGGTGCCGATTCATCAACTCATTTCAGAAAAGAAATTTTCATGGAAATGGCAAAGCAATATAGTGTAACCCTTGATGAAAAAAGAGATTTAAAAATAATAGATAAGTTTACTAAATCCTCTTCCTTTGGAATGCCTTTTAAGGACATTCCAAAATGGGTTTTGTTAAGTAAGCCAAAGGAAAAAGAAAAAATGCAAACAGGAATACCTCTTGACTCTGTAAACGGAAGAGCATCTGAATTATTTTACTGGGTTAGAATTTCAAGATTAAAAAATCCTAATGTCGAAGTTGTGATAAAAGGTGATGCTAATGCTAATTATAAAGCAGTAAAAAAAATAATGGATATTGTTCTCGAAAACAAAGTGCAGAAATTTAACCTTATTACAAATCTTCAGAAAGAAGAAGCAAAATTATAATAATTAATTTTTAAAAATAATATATTATGGGCGAAATTATTCAAGAAGAAAGCAGCCAGAAAAAAGGCGGGAAAAGGCGTCCTAAAAAGCATTCTACACATATTGACATGACTCCGATGGTTGACCTTATGTGTTTGCTTATTACTTTCTTTATGCTTACAACTGCTTTCAGTAAACCAAAAGTAATGGAAATTACCATGCCCGATAATACTGATACAACAACTACTAAAAACAAAACAACTGTTAGAAAAGATTTGACTTATCATATTATTTTGGCAGGCGGAGATAAAGTTTACTGGTATCAAGGTGCCATTGATAAAGAAACACCTAACCCGTCACTTCATCAAACAAACTTTAGCAAAGATGGATTAAGAAAATTTTTATTGGAAAAAAATAAAAAAACATTTGAAGAAATAGTTAAATACAAAGAAAAGCTGATTAAAGATAAACTTATTGTTGCAGATTCAACTATGACTAAAAGAATTAAAGAAATAAAGAAAGAAGATAAAAAGGCACCGGTTATTCTTATTAAAGCTGCAGATGATAAAGTAAAATACAAAAACATCATTGATGTTATTGATGAAATGGCGATATGCAATATTGGAAGTTATGCTATTGTTGACATAACTCCACAGGAAAAGAAATTATTAGAAACAGCTGTTAAATAAATATTGATTAAAACAATATTGTAATTATGGCAAAAGAAAAAACAGAAAGTTTAGATGAGATAGTATTCTCAAACAGATATAAAGAATACGGGGCATATTATTTGCGTAAGGTTTACAAAAAATATGTTACACGCTCTTTGTTAATATCTATTGCAGCATTATTACTTGCTGTGTTAATTCCATTTTTTATCTGGAAACAAACTCTTGCAGTTAAAGAAGATAAAACTGTATCTGCTGATTTTGCAAAAATGGAGAAACCAACTGAAGAAGCACCACCACCACCACCACCACCTCCTCCTCCCGAAGCGATGGAGCAGAAAGTAAAATTTACTGCACCAGTTGTTACAAGTGATACAACAGTTGAAACAGCAAGCTTGAATCAGGAAGACATGAATCAGGCACCTCCGCCTCCGCCAACTGATGAAATAGTTGTATCGGATGTTAAAGAAAATAACGTTATTGTAGAACAGGCACCTCCTGTATTTACAATAGTTGAAGAAATGCCTTCATATCCCGGAGGCGATGAAGCCCGAATGAAATTTTTACAGGAAAATATCAAATATCCTCAAATGGCAAAAGAAAGCGGTATTCAGGGAAGAGTATTTATTACTTTTGTAGTTGACGAAAACGGTAAAGTTATAGATGTAAAAGTTTTGAGAGGCATTGGCGGTGGTTGCGACGAAGAAGCTGTGAGAGTTGTTAAACAAATGCCTCCATGGGTACCCGGAAAACAAGCAGGAAAAGCAGTTAGAGTTCAATACAACATGCCGGTTGTATTTACACTTCAATAAAAAATATGTAAATCATTATAAGCCATTGTTGAAAAACGGTGGCTTTTTTAATATATAAAACTAAAACGCTACAGATTCAGATTAAACTTATATATTTTTTCATTAATAAAATATTATGCTTAAAACAATTCTTGAACATCGTACAATTCGCAAATACAAGAGCAAAGCTGTAAGCGAAGATATTTTAAATAAAATTCTTGAAGCTGGTTTCAGAGCTTCAACAACAGGCAATATGCAAGTTTACAGTATCATTGTTTCTAAAGATGAAGCTAACAGAAAAAAATTATGGGAAATACATTTCAAGCAGGATATGGTTTTACAAGCACCTTTGCTTCTGACTTTTTGTGCCGACTTCAATCGTTTTAATAAATGGTGCCAGCAAAGAGATGCAGAGCCAGGGTATGATAATTTTCTTTCATTTTTCACTGCTTCTATTGATGCATTACTTGCTGCGCAGAATGTTGCTGTTGCTGCCGAATATTTTAGTTTGGGAATTTGTTATCTTGGCACTACAACCTATCAGGCAGATAAGTTAATTGATTTTTTTAATTTACCAGAAGGAGTTATTCCGGTTACAACTTTGGCTGTTGGTTATCCCGATGAAAACCCCGAGCTGGTTGACCGTTTGCCTACACACGGAATTGTACACGAAGAAAAGTACCATGATTACTCAAAAGAAGATATTGATAAAATTTATAAGTTAAAAGAATCACTACCACAAACTGCAGAATTATTGAAAATAAATAATCTTCCGAATCTTGCACAAATATTTACAAAAAACAGGTATTCTAAAAAAGATAATGTGCACTTTTCAAAAATATTTCTGAAAGCTATAGCCGACCAAAAATTTATGAATAATGAATAAATAAGTTTGTAGTTTAATAAGTTTGTGATTTGTTGTTAAAAAAGTTATTTTTCATTGGTCATTAAAAAATGAGGTAATACCTATACCTACCGAGAATGACTCAAAAATAAGTGCATATTATATAAGCACATCAACAAAATTACTCAACATATAAGCAGAATTGCTATTATTTGTAAGTGTTCAAATATCCAACAATATCTTCAAAGAAAATTTTAAATTCATTTTGGTATAAATCATAATTTCTTTTCAGTTCTTCGGTGGCTTTATTAAGATTAGAATAAAATTTTGTTCGTCCTTCTAATCTTTGAAAAGCAAAATTAATTCCTTTAAAAGTTAAATATGATAAAAGCAGATTTTTAAATCTCCCATATATCAATGCATGCTGAAATCGCAAAGGAAAAAGAAAGCGATGTTTTTTTAAAATCTTATAACTTCTTAAAGCAAAATTTTCGAGAGTTTCTTCGGAATAAATTTTCCAGTTAATTGCTAAAAAATGGTCGCAATAAATATCAATAATAACAGGGGTGTAATGAGAAAATTTTTTCCGTAGCCGTTTTTTACTTTCTTCAATTACAGCATGTTCGTCAATAAACTTGTCAATTTTGCGGTGAAGCCCAATGCCTTTTATTATTTCGGGTTTGTAATTTTTTATTTTATTGCCTTTAATAAAATCAGCAAGCACACCGCCAACCATCATTTCTTCGGAATGTCGCGATAAGTATAAATGTGCGAGATAATTCATAATTGGCAATTTTTAACTGAAAACAGGAAACTTTTTTATTAACTGAGTTTGTCTGATAATAATTTCATTTCCACTGCAGGAGCAATATTCTCATACAAGATGTTGTAAACAGCCTTTGTTATTGGCATTTCAACCTTATAGGTTTTGTTTATTTCCTTAATTGATTTTGCTGCATAATAACCTTCGGCAATCATTTTCATTTCGAGTTGTGCCGATTTAACGGAATATCCCGAACCGAGCATTGTGCCGAAAGTCCTGTTGCGGCTGAATTGCGAATATGTAGTAACAATCAAATCGCCGAGATAAACCGAACTTGATAAATCCCTGTCAATTGGGTGAACTGCATCAATAAAGCGTTTTATTTCCTGCAAACCATTTGAAATTAGTACTGCCTGAAAATTGTCGCCATAACCTAAACCCTTACAAATGCCGACAGCAATGGAAATAATGTTTTTTAAAACAGCAGAATATTCTGTTCCATAAATATCATCCGATAAAGTTGTTTTAACGTATCTGCAATTAAAAAAACCTGCTACTTCTTTTGAAAGATTTATATTTTGTGAAGCGGCAGTGAGATAAGTAAGTTTTTCAAGAGCAATTTCTTCGGCATGAGACGGACCGCTTATAACAACAAAATCCTGAAAAGAAACATCATAAATCGTATTAAAAAAATCGCCGATAATAAGATTATGTTCGGGAACAATTCCTTTAATTGCAGAAATTATTTTTTTATTTTTAAATATTTCTTTCGGTAAATTTTTTATCGAAACGGCAAGGAATGCAGCAGGAACAACAAAGAGCAAATGAGTAGAATCAGTAATTATTTTTTTCAGGTCGGTGCTAATATTAACCCTTTCGGAATTAATTTCAACCGAACTCAAGAATAAAGGATTGTGATGAAATTTCTTGATATTATCAACGATTTCGGGTTCTCTCGCCCACCAGTTAATGGAACCGTTATTTTCCAAAAGAATTTTTACGATTGCAGTTGCCCAGCTTCCGCTGCCGATTACTGCTATTTTATTTTTACTTTCCATCAATTTATAAATGATTAAAGAAAACAAAAATAGCAATAAAAAATAATAATTGAATTTTTAATGTTTTTGTAAATTTGATTTATCCTTAATTTGCTCATATTTTGTCTTCAATATGGGAAAAACAGCAGGAGCAATAGCCGAAACAGGTTTATACAACAAGGAATTTGAAATTGTTTTTTCAGTAATTAAAATTTTATTTGAATCGATGGAAGCAGCAATATAAATTATACAACTGATAATAAAAGCCATTTTTAGCAACCCGAAAAAGCAACCTGTTATTTTGTTAGCAAATCCCAAAGCAATTGCATCAACAAATTTTTCTAAAATTTTTGCAAACCAATACAAGCCGATAAGTATTAATATAAAAGTAACGGCAAAGGAAATTATCTGCAAAAATCCGGAATGTATATATTTTCCGAGAAGATTAGCTGTAAAATATGAAAAATGTATGCCACCGTAAACAGCAACAATTAAAGTAATAATTGATAAAATTTCTAAAATTAAACCTTTTCGGAAGCCTTTAAACGCAGTCCACAATAGAGGAACTCCAATTACTACATCAAGAAAATGCATTAATTAGCAGGGTTATCAACTGAGATATAAATAGTTTTATTTACGGTTTGATTTTTTATTAGACGTATATTGCCACTTCCATAAATAATACTTTTATAAACATGGTGAGTTACATTCGATGTGTCTGTATATGTTGAATCACCATAAGTTCCAGATTCGTAACCACTTAATGCTTTTTTCACTATAACTTTAAGTATAGCAGGATAAGGAAAAGTATGGCTTACTCTGCCAGAATAATCAGTTGTCAGCGTGCATTGTTCTTTATCAAGCTTTGGGTCAACACCTTTTCCGATTATTACTTCACAACCGGGAACTACTTTATTGTCCAAAGTATATTGGATTGTGATATTAACAGGGTATTCTTCTTTATTACAACTTAAAGAAAAAAATATTAACAGTATTAGTGCATTTATTGTAAATGCAATATATAGTTTATTTTTCATACATTAAAAAAATTTATTATTATTGTACGATAATTTAGAAGTCAAAGTTATATTAAAAATTATAAAATACAAAATTTATCACAAGTTATTTTATAAATAAGACACATAAATTTATAATTTGATTGCACGAAAATGCATTTTTTTTCAATAACTTTAAAAAAATTAAATATATGAAAAAGAAGTTTTTTTTAATTACAACGCTCATTTTTGGTGTTTTTGTTATTTTTTCATTTATGGTGAAAAAAAATAATTATCGAGCAGGTGAAACTATTGTACAGATTTCAACTGAATTAGGGAATATTAAATTAAAACTATACAACCAGACTCCCGGACATCGCGATAATTTTATAAAGTTGGTAAAACAAAATGTTTATGACGGGACACTTTTTCATCGCGTAATAAAAGGTTTTATGATTCAGGGCGGCGACCCCGAATCCAAAACTGCAAAGCCCGGACAAATGCTTGGCAACGGCGAAACTGGTCCAAGAATTCCCACTGAATTCGACAGTACTTTATTTCACAAACGGGGAGCACTGGCTGCTGCAAGGGACGATAATCCGGTGAAAGCTTCTTCAAGTTGCCAGTTCTACATTGTTCAAGGCAGAAAATTTACAGAACAGCAATTAAAAGACATGTCGAAAACTATAGGAATGAAATTAAATAAAGAAAAAATTCAGGCATATACTACAATCGGTGGCGCTCCTCACCTCGATGGAAATTATACAGTTTTTGGTGAAGTCATTGAAGGAATTGAAGTAGTTGATAAAATTGCAGCTATTGAGGTTGATGCTAATAATCGCCCACTTAAAGATATAAAGGTTACAATGAAAATTCTTGAGTAACCCAAATTTAGTTTAAAGTTAGACAGCTTTAAAATTACCAGCAGACATAAAAACTTGAACTTTAAACAATACTTTTAGAAATCCCCTAAAAATATATTTGAATTTTAACTATATTTGAAATCCTAATTGATTTAAGCAAAAAAATATGCAGGATAAAATTAATAAAATTCTTAAAGAAATTGAAAGCTGTAAGCCATTAAATAACGATGATTCGGAACAATTTCGAATTAAATACCTCGGGAAAAAAGGTGTTATTAATGATTTATTTGTTGAATTTAAAAATGTAGCTCCCGAAAACCGCAAGGAAACAGGAATATTGCTGAATCAATTAAAAAGTAAAGCTGAAGAAAAGTTTGAATTTTATAAAAAAGAATTTGACAAACATTCAGATATTTCAGGTGAAATTAAGGATTTGACATTATTTTCAAATGAACTTGAACTTGGTTCACGGCATCCCTTATCAATTGTGAGAAATGAAATTATCCAAATCTTTTCACGCCTCGGTTTCAATATTTCGGAAGGACCTGAAGTAGAAGACGACTGGCATAATTTTACCGCTCTCAATTTTCCCGAAGAACATCCGGCAAGAGATATGCAGGACACTTTTTTTGTTCAGAAAAATCCCGACATCGCTTTAAGAACGCATACTTCATCGGTTCAGGTAAGGGTTATGGAAAATACGAAACCGCCAATTAAAACAATTTCTCCGGGAAGGGTTTTCAGAAATGAAGCTATTTCTGCAAGAGCTCATTGCATTTTTCATCAAATCGAAGGATTATACGTTGACAAGAATGTTTCTTTTGCCGATTTGAAGCAAACACTGATTTATTTTGCAAAAGAAATGTTCGGTGAAAAAACCGAAATCCGCTTGCGTCCTTCATTTTTCCCATTCACTGAACCGTCAGCTGAAATGGATATTTCATGCAATATATGCGGCGGAAAAGGTTGTAATATCTGCAAACACAACGGCTGGGTAGAAATTCTTGGCTGCGGAATGGTTGACCCGAATGTTCTCGAAAATTGCAAAATAGACAGCAAAAAATATACCGGCTTTGCTTTCGGCATGGGCATTGAACGCATTACAATGCTTAAATATCAAATAAAAGATTTACGATTGTTTTTCGAAAATGATGTAAGGTTTTTGAAACAATTTAATTCTGCATTATAATTTTTTTGCAAAATCTTCAAACTTAAAACCCTTGATTACCAAAGACACCATAGATGATATTTTCAGTGCAGTTCGCATTGAAGAAATAATAGGCGAGTTCGTTACTTTGAAAAAAAGAGGCGTGAACTTTATCGGCTTATGCCCCTTTCATAATGAGAAAACTCCTTCATTTACGGTTTCGGCAACAAAAGGAATTTATAAATGTTTCGGTTGCGGAAAAGCAGGAAATGCTGTGAATTTTTTGATGGAACACGAACACTTCACTTATCCCGAAGCATTGCGATTTCTTGCAAAAAAATATAATATTGAAATAAATGAAGACAAATCCGATTTAGCGGAGAAAAGCGAACAGAACAAAAAAGAACCGCTTTTTATTGTTTCAGATTTTGCACAAAAATATTTCTCCGAACTTTTATTTGACAGTGATGAAGGAAAAGCAATAGGACTTTCATATTTTACAGAAAGAGGATTTAGTGAACAAACCATACGAAAATTTCAACTCGGCTATTGTTCGGAAAAGTGGGATTTATTTACTCTTGCAGCATTGGACAAAGGTTATAAACTGGAATACCTGAAAGAAGCAGGTTTAACAATAGAAAAAGAAGGAAAATATTTTGACAGATTTCGCGGCAGAGCAATGTTTCCAATTCATAATTTATCGGGAAGAGTAATTGCTTTTGGAGGAAGAGTGTTTAGTTCGGAAACTCAGGCAGCAAAATATGTAAATTCTCCCGAGTCGGAAATATACAGCAAAAGCAATGTTCTTTATGGAATGTACTTTGCCCGCAATTCAATAATTGAAAACAAAAACTGCTATCTTGTTGAAGGTTATACCGATGTTATTTCACTTCATCAGGCGGGAATTGAAAATGTTGTTGCTTCTTCGGGAACGTCTTTAACAACCGAGCAAATACGCCTTATCCGCAGATATGCAAATACAATTACAATTTTGTATGATGGTGATTCTGCTGGAATTAAAGCTTCTTTCAGAGGTATTGATATGATATTTGAAGAGGGCTTGAATGTAAAACTTGTTCTTTTTCCCGAAAATGAAGACCCTGATTCGTTTACAAAAAAACACAGAGTATCGGAAGTAAAAAAGTTTATTGATGATAATGTTACAAACTTTATAACTTTTAAAACTCTTGTACTTTTTGAAGAAGCAAAACACGACCCAATAAAAAGAGCCGAATTTATTAGAGAAATTGCAAACACCATTGCTTTGATTTCCGATGGAATAGTTCGTTCAGAATATATAAAAGAATGTTCCGAAACAGTTAAAATTTCCGAACAAATACTTAATCAAGAAATAAATAAAATAATAAGAAAAAAAGCAAGCGAAAGAAAAACAAACTTTTACGAGGTAGAAGAAATCAATGAAGAAAAAATAATCGCAGACCGACAAATAATTATTGGAGAGAATGATGTAGAATCACAGGAATGCAATATTATAAGGTTGCTGCTTGATTATGGACAGAAAGAGCTTATTTTTAAAGAAAAAAAAGAAAAAGAAATTATAGAACATAAAATACATGTTGCAGAATATATTATTAACGAACTCTTAAATGATATTGAGTTTGAAAACCCTTTATACAAGCGGATATTTGATGAATTTGCAATGGAGCTTAAAAATAATAATATATTACAACAACAGCATTTCATAGACCATGATGATAAAGAAATAAGAGAGCAGACAATAAATATAATATTGAGTTCCGAAAAAAATAAGATAAGTGAAAACTGGAAAAAGCACGGTATAGTTATTAATGATGAAGAAAAGGATTTGCCAAAAACAATTATACAATCTATTTCAGTTTTGAAACTGAAAAAAATACTAAAATTAAAAGAGGAAGCACTTAGTAGATTAAAAACAACAATTAATGATGATGAAATATTGTTTTATCAGAATTTATGCAAAAGATTAGATGAAGCCAAGCAAATTATAGCTAATTCAAAAGAATTAGGAAGAATAATTGTAAAATAAACTTTTTTGAAAAAAAATATTTTGTTTTTAAAATAATAATAACTTATCTTTGTCAAAGAAAAAAAACAAAATTATATAGTATATTTTAATAACTAAAATCAAACTAAAATGACAAAAGCAGACATAATAACAGAAATCAGTAACAAAACAGGCGTTGAGAAAGCAGCAGTTCAGGCAACTATTGAGGCATTTATGAATAGCGTAAAAGGTTCATTGGAAAGCGGAAAGAATGTTTACATGAGAGGATTTGGAAGTTTTATAGTAAAGAAAAGAGCAAAAAAAACAGGAAGAAATATTTCAAAAAATACTACAATAATAATTCCCGAACATTTTATTCCAGCTTTCAAACCTGCTAAAACATTCGCAAATAGCGTAAAAAATAAAGTGAAAGTTACTGTAAAAGTATAATTTTAAATTTTAATAAACTTTATATTTTATAAAATAAACTTTTTTTATAAGAATTTTTTATAAATTTGCGTGATTATTATAAAAAAGATATTTTTTAAAATATAAAATTTAGATAAAACCAAATGCCTAGCGGGAAAAAAAGAAAAAAACAGAAAATGAATACCCATAAGCGAAAAAAGCGTCTGAGAAAAAATAGACACAAAAAGAGCTAATGTATTTTCGCCTTTATAAACAATAATTTTCACGAAACTCATACTTCCTTTTCTATTGAGAATTCAGGAATGGGCTTTATTTTAAATTAATTTGATTATTTTTAAACTTTTAGCTTTCATTTTGAGTATAAGTGAAATATAAATACTATTATTGTGAACAATGAACTTATAATAAGCTCTCACTCAAATGAAGTTATTATCGCTCTTTTAAATGAAAAACGATTAGTTGAGCTTCACAAAGAAAAGAGTAACAGCAACTATTCCGTCGGGGATTTGTATTTCGGCAGGGTAAGAAAAGTAATTCAGGGACTTAATGCAGCTTTTATTGATATTGGTTACGAAAAGGATGCCTTTTTGCATTATCTTGATTTAGGACCAAATTTCAACTCACTCAACAAGTTTGTTAAATCAGTTACTCTCAATAAAAATGATGTCTTATCTATTGAAAATATTGTATTTGACCACGAAATACCAAAGACCGGCAAAATATCACATGTTCTTGCTCAAAACAACAATATTTTAGTTCAGATAGTTAAAGAACCTATATCAACAAAAGGACCGCGACTGACAAGTGAAATCTCTCTTGCAGGCAGATATGTTGTTTTAATTCCGTTTTCAGATAAAATATCAATTTCACAGAGAATAAAAAATCAGGATGAACGCATACGTCTGAAAAAATTAATTCAAAGCATAAAGCCAAATAATTTTGGCGTGATTGTTCGTACTGCTGCTGAAAATAAAAAAGTAGCCGAACTTGATACAGATTTAAAAGATTTGGTTAACAAATGGAATCTGGCAATAAAATCAATTTCTTCGGCAACGCCGCCTCACAGAGTATTTAGTGAATTAGACCGTACATCAACAATTTTGCGTGACATTCTCAACTCATCTTTCAACAGTATTCAAGTTGATAATCAAAATATGTATGATGAGGTTTCAAAATACATACAGACAATAGCACCTGAAAAAAAGGATATCGTTAAACTCTACAAAGGGAAAGAATCTATTTTTGAATTTTTCGGGGTGGAAAAACAAATAAAAAATACTTTCGGAAGAATTGTAAATCTTAAAGGTGGTGCATATTTGATAATAGAGCATACCGAAGCATTACACGTTGTTGATGTTAATAGCGGTCACAGAATTAATTCGGAACATAATCAGGAAGCAAATGCACTTGAAGTGAATCTCGAAGCTGCTACAGAAATTGCCCGTCAACTAAGATTAAGAGATATCGGCGGAATTATTGTTGTTGATTTTATCGACCTGCGGTCACCTACAAATAAGAAATTATTGTATTTGCGACTCAGAGATGAAATGAAAAACGACAGGGCAAAACATAATATTATTCCTCCAAGTAAATTTGGATTGGTGCAGATTACACGTCAGAGAGTGCGTACAGAAACAAGTGTCAATACTGTTGAAAAATGCCCCGCGTGCGATGGCACCGGTGAAATAAAGGCAAGCATAACTTTTGTTGACGATATTGAAAGTGACATTAAATATATTTTTGATGAACTGAACCAAAAGCATTTGCACCTTGAAATTCACCCTATAATATATCCTTACCTTAAAAAACTTCAATGGAAATGGTACTTTAAATTTAAAAAATGGATAAAAATAAAAAGTTCGAATTCCTGTCATTTACTCGAATGTCGCTTTTTTGATAAAAATGATGATGAAATAAAACTTTAAAATCTACTGTATCAATAAATTAATTCCGCAACGATGTGTTTTAAATATTCGGTAAGTGCTCATCAGTAATCAGTTGCAAAATGTTTCTATTTTTAATATTAACAAAAAAACAAAAATCTATCGAAATGTTATTTGAGGAAAATTTTTGGAAAAATTTTTAGGGTGACGCATTGTCGAAGTCAGGAAAAGACAGCATACTGCATATACTTCTGGATTTTTTGGTGACTTGGTGTTTTTGTTTTACCGAACTACCCTTATTATGCAAAAGACCTCAAAAACATTAATTTTTGAGGTCTTTTAAATTACCAATTAGTTATATTTAAAAAAAATCAAATTACTTTTTCGACTAAATCTGCCAGGCGATTGGAATAGCCAACTTCATTATCATACCACGATATTACTTTTACGAAATTATCGCTAATAACCTGTGTTAAGTTTGAATCGAAAACTGAAGAATGAGGATTGCCGATTATGTCGCAACTTACAATCGGGTCTGTGCAATATTCAAGTATTCCTTTCATTTGTTCTTCTGCTGCTTTTTTCATTGCTGCATTAATTTCTTCTTTAGTTGCTGCTTTTTTCAATTCGCATGTCAAGTCAACAACAGAACCATCGGGAGTGGGAACTCTCATTGCAAAACCATCGAGTTTTTTATCAAGTTCTGGAATAACAAGTGCCACAGCTTTTGCTGCTCCTGTTTTTGTGGGAATTATTGACATTGCTGCTGCTCTTGCCCTGCGCAAATCTTTATGCGGAAAATCAAGAATTACTTGGTCGTTTGTGTACGAATGAATAGTGTTCATGAGTCCTCTTACAATACCGAAATTGTCGTTCAACACTTTTGCAATCGGAGCGAGGCAATTGGTAGTGCATGATGCATTGGAAATTAATTGATGTTCTTTTTTTAGCATATTATCATTAACACCCAGGACAATTGTAATATCAACATCTTCTTTGTTATCGGCAGGAACAGATAATATTACTTTCTGAGCACCGGCTTGCAAATGTTTTGATAATTTTTCCCTGTTTCGGAAAACACCTGTTGATTCAATCACCACTGGTACACCCAAAGTTTTCCACGGCAGATTTGCAGGGTCTCTTTCTGCATAAATTTTTATTTTTTTGCCGTTTACAATAAGATAATCCCCTTCAACAGCAATATCACCGGGGAAACGTCCGTGAATGGAATCATATTTTAGCAAATGCGCTAAAGTGCTGCTATCGGTTAAATCATTAATGGCAACAACATCAATATTACTTTTATTAAGAATTGCCCGAAATGTAATTCTGCCAATTCTTCCAAATCCGTTAATTGCAATTTTAGTTTTTTCCATAAGTTTTTCGTTTATCATTATTAAATGTGTAAAATTATATATAAAAAAGCGAATATTAAAATAATTTTCTAAACTTCTTTATTCAAAAATCAAGTAAACGGTAAAAATTAAAAAAATTTGCAACCTTTTGTTCAAAACCCCGTCTTATAAAAAAGATTAAATTTTTTTTTAAAATATTTTATTGAGTATTTTTATAGGGTTAATCTGGAAAATATTTTAAACGAATTCGTTTTAAATGAAGATACGTGATGATACCGAACTTGTTGAAAAATGCCTTCAGAATGTAAAGGAAGCACAGGAAATATTATATAAGCGATTTGCTCCTAAAATGCTTGGAGTATGTATGAGATATGCTAAAGATAAAATGGAAGCTGAAGATTTTATGCAGGAAGGATTTATAAAGGTTTTTTATAATTTGCAGAATTTTCGTAATGAAGGTTCGCTTGAAGGATGGATTAGAAAAACCATGGTCCATACGTCAATAAATTTTTACAAAAAGAATTTGAAATTATTGTATTCTCATGAAGAAACCAATATGTATGAAAATAATCCCGATGTTAATCCCACCCAGATTTCTTTAATGTCGGCAAATGAGTTAATGAAAGTAATACAGGAACTGCCGGAGGCATATCGAATGGTCTTTAACCTTCATATTATTGAAGGATATAGTCACGGGGAAATAGGAGAAATATTGGAAATTCCCGAGAATACTTCAAAATCACAACTTATGAGAGCAAGAAAACTTTTGCAGGAAAAATTAAAAAGCATCAAACCTGTGGCGTTTTCGGATAAATCCGATATTGATGATAATACTAATACTGCTGCAAATACTGATGTCATCAATAGTTCTAATACTAATGCCGATACAAGTACCGAAGAAAAACAAACTTTACTTTAATATGGTTTTATCATTGCGTCTTTGTTAGCGGTTATAAAAAATATTTAAATAAAAATTTTAATAATAAAAAAAGACAAAAAACTTATAATTATCAAATAGGAAGATTGGTAGTTCCGCAGTATAAAATAATTTTTTTAAAAATTTGTTTCTATTTACTTCAAAATATATAACTTTAACCCCATTATTTCGTATAAAGAAAATCTTAACACAAAAAGTTTAAACATTATGAAATTTAAATTATCAGCAGTAGTAATAATTTTCGTTGGAATATTTCTTAGCTGCAACAGAGAGTATTACGATTTGCCAAGAAAAAAAATTAAAGGTCCTCTCGAAACAATATGGGTTAACAACAACTTGTATTTTGATGAAACCGAAGTTACAAACGTTGAATGGCGTTATTATTTAGAATGTATTGCCAAAAAATACGGTAAAAATTCACAGCAATATCATAATGCATTGCCCGATACTACGGTTTGGCTGGATACCTTAAATAAAAATCAGGCACTTGTTAGTTTGTATTATAGAGATTATAATTATGCTAATTACCCCGTAGTTGGTGTTACTTATGAACAAGCAATTGAATATTGCAAATGGAAAACTGATACGGTAATAAAAGTTTATGATAATATAAAAAACAAAAAAATATTACCAAAGAAAATCACATTTCGACTTCCAACCAAAGAGGAATGGCAATTAGCAGCAATAACAGACCTTACTTATCAAACCGAACCTTATGGTTATGAAAATATAATTTCCAAAGAAAATACTTGCAAAGTGGTTTGTAAAGAATATGTAACTTTATTTAAAAGCAATTCCTCTGAAGAGCCAAAATTATGTTCGGCTTACTACGGGCAACGAAATAGATATAATCTTTATAATATGGCAGGTAATGTTGCTGAAATGGTTGCCGAAAAGAATATGGCAATGGGAGGCAGCTGGAAAGACACGTTCAATGAATGTAAGGTTACAAGTGAACAAAAATATACAAAACCTGCATCATGGCTCGGTTTCAGGTGTGTATGCGATATTACTGTTGAATAGAAATTATTTAAAATTCTGCTTCAAGCATCACGGGACAATGGTCGGAGTGAACTGCTTCAGAAAGTATTACAGCACGTTTTAAGTTTTTTTCCAGAGCAACACTTACCATTTGATAATCCAAACGCCAGCCCAGATTTTTATTGCGTGCATTGTGCATATAGCTCCACCATGTATATTGGTGAGGTTGCTGGTTAAAGTATCTGAATGAATCAATAAATCCGCTTTTAATAAAACCATCGAGCCATTCGCGTTCTTCTGGTAAGAAACCCGAAACTGTTGCATTCCTTACTGGGTCGTGAATATCAATCGGCTTATGACAAATGTTGAAATCACCGCAGATTATTAATTTTTCTCTCGTTTTTTTTAATTCATTAATGTAATTCTGAAAATCACTAAGCCATTGCATTTTGAATGCTTGCCTTTCATCTCCCATTGTTCCCGACGGATGATAAACACTTATTACCGAAATGTCTTTGAAGTCTGTCCTTAGCATTCTTCCTTCGATATCGTATTTTTTGATTTCCATTCCGCATTTGACATTATCGGGAGTGATTTTTGTAAGAATGGCAACTCCGCTGTATCCCTTTTTCTCAGCAGGATACCAGTAACATTTGTATCCGAGATTTTCAAATTCCGAAACATCGAACTGGTCGGGAGTAGCTTTTATTTCCTGCATGCAGACAATGTCGGCATTACCCGATTTAAGCCAGCCGACAAGATTTTTGTTCATCGCTGCCCTTATGCCATTGAGGTTGTACGAAATTATTTTAACCATTTGTTTTTAATTTTCATTTAATAAAACATCGCAAAGGGGGTGTCTCAATAGTAAAATTTTAGTATTTTTTTACTCTGTGAATCTCTGTGTAACAATAGAATAAAAATTACACAGAGAGCCACAGAGAATGCACGGAGGTACACAGAACACTTTTGAGGCACCCTTAGCTTTTTACAAAGTGTGAAATAAAAAAATATTTTTATAAAAATAAATGAAATTTGAATATTTATTTTACCTTGATTTTCATTCCTATCGAAAGCACTTTATTTTTGCTGATATTATTGAGTTTGCATAAATTTTCAACTGTTGTTCCGTTGTTTTTTGCAATTCGGTAAAGCGTGTCGCCTTCTTTAACCATGTGATAATTGCCAGTTTTTGTATTTATTGTAGTATTTTGTTTTGTGGGGTTTTTCGCAGCAACAGATTTTGTTTTCGATGTTTTACCTTTTGATTTTAACCCTTTATAATAATTTTGAAATGTAGTGCCGGTAAGTAATAGTGTGTCTTTTAATAAAGAAAATTTGTCGAAATCGATAAAAATTTTAGGGTTAAATGCTTCCCCCAGAAATCTTGTTTCAAAATGCAAATGAGGGCTTGTTGCTCTGCCTGTTTTGCCTCCTAATCCTATCAAATCGCCTGCTTTTACAAATTGATTAACATGAACTGAAATATATGAAAGATGTCCGTATAAAGTTTCAAGTCCATTGTAATGTCTTATTACAACTACTTTTCCATAGCCACCGTATTTTTTAGCCATGCGAACCATTCCATCAAAAGCACAAAATACCGAATCTTTCATATTAAGCTTTATGTCCATGCCGGTATGTAATTGCCTCCCTCTGAATCCGAAAGGTGAAATAACTTTCCCTTTATGCGGAAAACAAAAACCAGAATCGGGACAAAAAATAATTTTAGTTGTATCTTTTTTATGTGATAAGTCTACCCTATGAACACGAACATTAGCGTTATCCCAATTATGGTCATAAAGGTAGTCGGCAGGAATAAACCTTAAATCGGGAGGATTGTATTTGGAAATAGAATCATAAGCAGTTGGATTGTGTTTGTTGGAGTTTGTACTTATAGTAGTATCAGTTACCTTTTGAGATTTAGCAATATTAAATATACAAAAAACAAAAAATATCAAAAGAATATTTCTCGCAGTTAAATTCAATATATTGACTTTATTAGTCCTACTCATTAATGCAAATATAAAAATATTAAAATTCTAAAATTGTTAATTATTATTAATATGGCTAAAGGATTAAAAAAATAAGTTTGTTGTTTAAAAGGTTTGTAGTTTGTCGTTATAAATAACAACAACAAACTACAAACCATTTAAACATTTATAGTTTTTATTATATTAACTTTTCAACAAAAAACAGCGAATTGTTTATAAAACTTTCTTAAAAAAAATGAAAAATTAAACTTTATTTTTATAAATTTGCCTATCTGAAAGTTTTGGATTTGAATATTAATAAAAATCCAAGAAGCTCAAATTGATAAAAAATATTCAATCCGATTAACTTAAATTGAAAAATTGCAATGAAAACGAAATATCTTGACTTAATTGAACAGACCTTTGATTTTCCCCAACCGGAGTTTAAAGTTATTGATAATGAGTTACATTTTCATGATTTGCCATTAATGGATATTATTAAACAATATGGTACGCCATTGAAAATCACGTATTTGCCAAAAATATCAGAACAAATACAAAAAGCAAAAAAAATGTTTAATGTAGCAATGGCAAAGTCGGATTATAACGCCGATTACTTTTATTGCTATTGTACAAAGAGTTCGCATTTTTCTTTTGTACTGGAAGAAGCACTTAAAAATGAAATCCATATTGAAACTTCATCGGCTTTCGATATCCCTATTATTGAACGATTATATGAAATGGGAAAGATTGATACCGATATTTTTATTATATGTAATGGATTCAAAAAACCATTATATACTCAGTACATAAGCGAATTAATCAACAGTGGATTTCATAATACCATACCAATATTAGATAATAAACGCGAACTGGACTTTTACGAAAAGTCAATTAAGGTTAAATGCAAGCTTGGTATAAGGATTGCTGCAGAAGAAGAACCGAACTTTCAGTTTTATACTTCAAGATTAGGAATAAGATACAATGATATTGTTGAATACTATAATGAAAGGATTAAAAACAATCCTAAGTTTGAACTTAAAATGCTTCACTTTTTTATTAATACCGGAATTAAAGATACGGCTTATTACTGGAACGAGCTTACAAAAAGTATTAATGTTTACTGCGAATTAAAAAAAGTATGTCCCGAATTAGACTCATTCAATATAGGAGGGGGCTTCCCGATTAAAACTTCTCTTAACTTTCATTATGACTATGAGTACATGGCTGAGGAAATTGTTTCGCAAATAAAAAATATTTGTCAGTTGAATGATGTTCCCGAGCCGAATATTTTTACGGAATTCGGAATATATACAGTTGGCGAAAGCGGAGCGGCTCTTTATTCAATTTTGGACCAGAAACAGCAAAACGACAGAGAACTTTGGGATATAATTGACAGCTCTTTTATGACCAACTTACCTGATATATGGGCGGCAAAGCAAAGATATATTCTTTTTGCAGTTAACAATTGGGACCAACCCTACGAGAGAGTTTTCCTCGGTGGATTAACTTGTGATAGTCAGGATTATTACAATGAAGAAGTTCATGTAAATGCCGTATTTCTTCCGAAGTTCAAAGAAAAAATACCTCAATATGTAGGATTTTTTCATACAGGAGCTTATCAGGAATCACTTGGTGGCTTTGGCGGCGTTCAGCATTGCCTCCAGCCAGCACCTAAATTAATAATAATAAGTAAAGACGAAAACGGTGAACTTATTACAAAACTCTTTGCTAAAGAACAAAGCGCAACTTCAATGTTGAAGCACTTGGGATATTAATAGATTTTTGATTAAAGTAAGAGCACCGTTAAGAGTTCATCAATCTTTTAAGGAATTTGAATTTATCCTCCATTAGTTTTATTTTTTCTTTCCCGGAAGATATTTTTTCTTCAAATTCTTTTCTTAGTGGTTCGGAACTTTTTGCACGTGATAGAAATCCGATATTATTTTCCCAGACAGAAATTTCGCTTTTTGCAGTATTTATTTTTCCGCTAAGAATAATGCTTTCCTGCTTAACTATTTTATATCCATCGGGTGAATTGTAAATATTTTCAAAACGCGATTTAAAATTTATAAGATTTTTTTCTGAAAAGTCGAGTTTGAGATTATCAAAACATTTATTTATTGCGTCTTTAAAGCGACTGTTAAGCTTGTCCTTTTCATTTATCGGGACATGTCCTATTTCAATCCATTGTGCCTGAAAATCCTTTAAAATTTTCAAACATTCGTCGCTGTTGACATTGTCGAATTTGTAATTTTCAATTTTTTCAAGAAGTTCTGTTTTAAGCTTAAGATTACTTTCCTGTCGCTCATCTATTGTTGCAAAGAAATTTGATTTGTTGTTGAAAAAAGTATCACAAGCAGTTCTGAATCGCTTCCATAGTTTTTCGGAATGTTTTCTTGGAACGGGACCAATTTTTTTCCATTCGTCCTGAAGTTTTAAAAATTCTTCGGTGGTTTTTCGCCAGTCGGTGTTAACTTGCAGTGCTTCTGCCTGAATGCAGAGTTCGATTTTTAAATTAAGGTTTTGTATTTTTTCTTCTTTGTTTTTCTGGTAAAATTCATGCCGGTTTTTAAAAAACGTATCATTTGCAACTTTAAATCTGTTCCAGATTTCTTCATTATTTTTTTTGGGTGTAAAACCAATATTTTTCCATGCTTTTTGAATTTCGCCTATTTCTTTTACTTTTTCTTCAGTTTCTGTGGCAGAATGAAAGTTGGTTTCGGCAAGCAATTCTACTTTTTCGCAAAGTGCAATTTTTGCAAGATAATTTTGTTCTTTTTCTTCTTTTATTTTATCGTAATATTCCTGTCGATGTTTATTGAATTTTTTTGCTGCTTCTTTAAATCTTTCCCAGATTTCATCTTTTTTGGAATTTGGTACAGGACCTATTTCACGCCATTTTTCCTGAAGTTCTTCAAATTGTAACGTAGCATTTTTTATGGAATTTTCCAGAAGGAGTGCTTCAATTTTTTCGCAGAGTGCGATTTTCTTTTTAAGATTTTTCTTCTGGTCTAAATCTTTAAGTTCTTTATTGATTTTAACCTTGTCAAAAAACATTTCCACATAATAATGGTATGTTTGCCACAAATCATTTGTTTCTTTGGGAGGAACAGTACCTATTTCGCGCCAACGCGTCTGTAATGTTTTAAAATCATCGTAAGTTTTTTTAAGAGTTTCTTCGCTGCCGACAAGTGCTTTTAGCTCTTCGAGAATTTGTTTTTTCTCAATTAAATTTTTCTCCCGTTCTTTTTCAAATTGTTCATTAAGTACTGCTTTTTTCTCTTTATATTTTTCAAATCCTGCTTTAAATGACTCGTGTATGATATCATTAAGTGGTAGGTATTCTTCTTTTTTTCCACTATCTTCAATAAATTTCTTTAATTCATTTTCGTTGTCTTCTTTGTATAGCTTATTGTATGCAACCTTTATGAGACCAATATTTATTTTATGAGAATTTAAATCTTCTTGATTAATGAAACTTCCAAGAATTTCCACTAATTCACCTCTTGATTTTAGTGAAATTTCTTCTTCAAATTTAAGAATTTCATCTTCTTGAACAATGTCAGTATCTGTATTAGTTTCAGAAGATTTTTGTGGCTGAATTTCTTTTTTTATTCTGCCTTTTTTTTCTTTCTTGATTTCTTCTGAACTTGTTGATTCTTTTTTTTCTTCAGCTATATCCGTATTTTCGGGGTTTACAGAGTTTTCTTCTTTCAAAACTTTTTTGTTTCTTGTAGAAGAAATAGCAGTTCGTTTTTCTTTAACATCCATTTTTTAATGGTTTACAATGATTTATTTTGTAAAATTAGTAAGATTTTCTGGAATTTAATAATTTAAAATATTTATATTTAAAGATTGTCAATAGTAGTTTTTTTAGAATTTATTTTTGTTGTCTTAAATTTTAAATTCTCTTTTTTTTAATTAAAAGTTTTATTGTTGAAATTACAATAAACAAAAAAACAGAAATTAAGGAAATAATTGCACTTGTATAATAAAAAGGCGGTAGATAAGAAAGCTCGACATTATTTTCTCCTTTGTCAAGAAATAACCCTATAAATCCAATGTTTATCATAAAGGGCTTAACGTCTTTTCCATTAACTTTAATTACCCATCCTTTATCATAAGGAATAGAAAAGAATAACATTTTCTTTTTATCAAGATTTATTTTCCCTTTAATTGAATTTTGGGTATGTTCTGAAATTTTTAACGTATCTATTTTAAGATTAGCAATGTCTTTAGCGTAAACATCCCATGAATAATTTTTTGAAGTATCACTTATATTAAATTCGGCAAGTTCTTTAAAACTATAAATGCTATCGTTAATAACGCATGCTTTGAATAATGTAGTTGCTTTTTGTATTTGTGAAAGTTTTGTAAAATTTTTATATCTGATAAATGTATTATACGTGAAACCAAGAGGTAAAGCAAATTTATTTTTTAATATTTTAATATCTCCGATAGTTGTGAGAGAATCATACTCCATTTGTATCAAATTTGATTTAGGAGTTTTGGTTAAAGCATATTTAACACTTGCAAAACTATGAAGTAAAGGAAAATCTCTCACTCCAGAAGCCCAACGGGTTTGAACTTCTTCAGCTCCCAAACGGGTTTGAAGTTTTTGTTTCGAATCTATAATACCCATCTCTATCAAAAATTTAACATAGTTTAATTGGTTAAATGAATGATAAGATTGTGTACCGTAAAAATCCTGTGCCTTTGCATCATTTATGCTCGAATGTATTGCCAATCCAGAGAAATAATCTTTATTTATTCTGAAAAAACTTTTATCTTTTGATTTCAAAAATTCAACCGCTTCAACTGTATAATCGTTATAACCGATTTTTTGTTTGTTCTCAATGCCCGTAATGACAGGTCTTTTGTTGATAGTAATATTTGACAGATATGATAATTCAATTATAAGAACAATAAAAAAAGCAATTTGAATTATCACTCTCACCGTATTAAATTTCAAAAGATAAATAAGAAATGCATAAATACATATAAAAATTGCTATATTACTTCTTAATTTTTCGTTAATTATTTTTTCATTTTCATAGTAAGGATAATATAGTAGAATCAATAATAATATAACGGAAATTATTAAAATTACAATATTAATTTTTAAGGTTTTTAAAATAAAGTCAAGTGCTTTAATGCTATAAAGCAGTAATATAAACGTAACAAATAATGAAAAAGACCTATAGTAATCACCAGCAAATAACCAGTATGAATATCTGAAAAAAGGGAAAATAACAGGAATAATAAAAAAGGCAAATAAAGCAGAATAAAGAATTTTTCTTTTTCTATCAAGATTAAGAAATATTTGTGGAAATAAAAGTAAATTTACCAACCCACAATAAAACAAAGGTGCCTCAAGATAATTATACCATCCTTTAAAATTCATTCCTGTTCCCATTATATCGCTCGAAAAAGAACGCAATATAGCTGTTACATAATGTGATTTTTCCTCGAATCCGAAAATAGGAAATGACATTAATTTATTGAAATAGGAAGAACTTCCGCTCACACGCGGGCTTTCAAGCATTTGAATTATATCGTTTATCAGAAAAAAAGAACTCATGGAAACACCAAGAATACCAAGACCTGCAAGTTTTGTAAAAAAGAAAAATACTTTTTTAAATTTATTTTCTTTTTCCTCAATAAACCGGAAAATAAGGTAAATTAAAAGAAACAATCCAAAAAGATACAAATCTACCGGCTGGTTAATTGTGATTAAAAAAATTGAAATAGGAAATAAAAACCAGTTGTTATCTTTATAAAGTTTTTCAAACGAATAAAGTAACAATGCGAGATAAACAGCTTCGGTAGAAAAAATTGACCAACACCCGCCGAGTATAATAAATCCGGTAAATGAATACATTACTCCTCCGATTATTGCAGTAAATTCGGAGTTAATTAATTTTTTAATAAAAAGATAAAAGAATAATCCTGCAAAAAATATTTTAAAAAACTCAGCAAAAAAAACTGTATAAGCAACATTATCTTTTCCCATAATTAAAATAAAAAGAGTAAACGGGTCAGGTATACACCCGGGAAAAAGATTTTGTCCCATACCTTGATTAAACGACCATTTGGGAATACCTTCGGTTTTTAAATAATCGGCTATATGAACGTATTGAGGAAAGTTATAATTAATGGAATCGCTTCCTATATCTTTGAACAAATAGAGTTTTTTCAGTAAAATAAAATCTTTAAAAACAAAAAATACTATTAATGAAATTAAAGACAAAAGAATATATATGCCATTTTTTTCAATGAATTTATTAATAAACAGGAAAGAATCGGGATTACTTTTTGTTTTAACCGAAACAATAGGTTTTTTTTTATGATGTAAATGTTTGTTTTTATTCTTCATTTACTTTTTTATTAAAAACAAAATAATGATTTAAAAAATATGCAAGTAACCCCATTGGCAATAAAATCAGAGCTCCTCCTATATATTCATTTAATCCAAAAAATTTGAATAATGCAATTCCGGCTGTACCACAAATATATGTAATTCCATAAACTCCAAAAAATTTAAAAATAAGCCGATTGCTTTTATTATTAAATACTATAATACCCATTGTTTTGAAGTTGAAAAGAACCCCCAGTACAGTGCTTAAAAAAATAGCTAATGAATAATGAAGTCCAATAAAAATAAGTGAAGCAAAAAGACCATAACCAAAAGCAGTATTTATTCCACTTACAAATATGAAACGAATTAACTTGATATCATATACTTTTTTTATGTGTTCCTTAATCTTCAAAATTTATTCTTTCTTTTTCAATAATTGGAAATTCTTTATATATTTTTAGCAATGCAATAACTTCAGATTTTAATTTTTTTCGGACAAAATATTTCATATTTTCATCCATCAATTCACCTAATCCGTTTAATAAATTATTTTCTTTTTTCTTTTCAATGGCTTTTATACATTTATTAAAATAAGATATTAAGTTAGTTTTTGTGCGAAATCCAACAATCTTTTTATTCACAGGAGTTCTGTTTTGCATAAAATACCAGCAATCGAATATATCTCTGTTTGCAAGCATATTTCTATCTAATAGTGCACACAACTTATGAGCAAACATATCAGATTGATTCATTACTTTCATTTTTATACCCAAAAAATCTTTCATTTCATATTTATCATCAAATTGACGATTGAAAATTTCAACTTTTAAATTTCTTTCATTTTCACCATAATCAAGCACTATAATAAGTCCAAAATGTTTTTTTGCTTCATCTTTTTTAATACGACCGTATTTGAGTAATATTTTTCTCAATTTTTCGTAAATCAAATTGCTTTTAGATAAATCTAATAAATTAAAATCAATATCAACTGAAAATCTTGGCAAATCATAAAACAACATTAGAGCTGTTCCACCTTTAAATCCAAGATTATTAGCTAATTCAATATCAGCATAAATATCTTTTAGAATTTGTACAATAAAAAATTTATGTTTATTTAAATCAAGCATTCTTCAATATTTTATTCACACGCATATTTAATTGTTTGGAATTATATATTGGAAGTAATTTTTGAATTATTTCTTTGTTTAATAAAGAAATATTATCAAAATAAAAGTTTTTATTCAAATACAATGTATCTAAAAAAGCTCTCTCTGGCGTAGCTATATTTATGCCTTCCTTACCACGTAATATACCTAATGTATTTAATAATATTTGGTTTTTTATCTTCCTAAATACCAATTTATGTTTATCTACTATAATATTTCTACTTAAATAACTTACTACGGTTATTTGCTCGTTGTATTGAAATATTATACCAGACTTATTTAAAACATATTCTAAAGAAATATAAGCAGGAACGTATATTTTGCAAGCTAATTCTTCCTTATTATAGTCGGGTTTTGAATATATTCCACGTCTTAGATTGTTAATAGCTTTTGTATGAACATAATCATTTATTTTTTGTTTTAAACGAATAAAGTTTGATATATTTAACAGCATTGATATATCTTTCAAACAAAAAACTGTTTGATTAGTTTTATACAATGTTAATATAAAGTTATTTTTCCACATTCGTGAACTATAAGTATTATATTTTCATACCTTTGGTTCACAAAGATAAATATATTTTTTTAACAAACAACAATTTATTCATCAAAATTTATTCTTTCTTTTTCAATAACTAAAGGACGTTTCATAACTTGTGTATATATTGCACCAATGTATTCTCCTATGATTCCTATAAAAAATAATTGTATTGAAGCAAAAAAGAATATACCTATAATTAGCGATGCAAAGCCCAATGGATAATCTTTCCATAGAAAAATTTTAAGTGCTAAATATAATAAAGCTACCAAGAAACTTAATGTTCCCATAATAAAGCCAATAATTGTTGCTAATCTTAATGGAACTTTTGAATGGCTTGTCATTCCGAGCATTGCCGCATCAAATAACCTGTAAAAATTTGCTTTTGTTTTTCCTCTTTTTCTTGTAGGTTGTTTGAATTCGATTTTAGCTTTTTCGAAACCAATTTCACTTATTATACTTCTTATTAAAGGATTAGTATCATCAATGTTTCTGAGAATTTCAATAATTTGCTTATCGTATAATCCGAATCCCGTATAGTTTTTAACAAAATCAATTTCTGCATCAGATATTTTGCGGATAAAATTGTAGAATAATTTTCTAATAGTAAAAATAATTTTTGATTCTTCGCTGTTTGTTTTAACTCCTATAACAATTTTATTTCCTTCTTCCCATTTTGAAATAAAATCAGGAATTAATGATGGTGGGTCCTGAAAATCGCAAGCCATAAATAAAACTGCGTCTCCGGTTGCCTGAATTAAACCATAATATGGTGAGCGTATCCAGCCAAAGTTTCTTGAATTAATAATTACTTTTACTCTTTTATCTTTCTCGGCAATTTTTTTCAAAATTAAAACGGTATTGTCTTTAGAAGCATTGTCAATAAAAATCATTTCAAATCTATATTTATCTAATTTCTCAAAAATAGTTTTTACCTGAGAATATAGTTCTTCCACATTTTCTTCTTCGTTGTAACAAGGCGTAACAATGCTTATAAGCTTCATCTGTTTAAATTTTGTAAGTAATTATAATTCATGCTATTAATTTGTTATTTTAGTTAGTTAACTTTTTTAGTTACTCGCTCCCACAAAAATCCACCGCAAAACCTGCTCGTGAATATCCATGCCTTTCATTGTTGTCAAAAGCACTGCATTTATAATCATTTTCGGTTAATGTGAACTTTTTGTTTGCATGGATATTTCATTTTACTATTTTTTATCTTTATGAATAAAAATGTAATTTGTTTCTAACGTTGAATCGTCAACTTTTTCAAACTTTTCTAAATTATTATTTCTAATTACATAACAATTATAACCAATATTTGAAAAAAGAGCGAGAATATCATTAGGATGATAATTAAATTTAGCAGACCACTTTCTTAGTATTTCGGTAAAAACAACAGGTTTGTCTTTTTTTAAAGTTTCTATTGCACCTTTAAAAACAAGAAGTTCTGCACCTTCAACATCACATTTAATAAAATCTATTTTTAAATTATTTTGCTTAACAAATAAATCTACTTTAGTGAATTTACAATTAATTTTTTCAACTGAAGAATTACCTGATAGATTTGCAAGTGAAGAATTACCCATGCATTCGGGATAGCAATAAATATCAATATTTTTTTCTTCGTCTGAAAATCCGAAATTATATGTTTTTACATTAGTGATATTATTAATTGATAAGTTTGAATTAAGGTAATTAAATGTTTTCGAAACTGGCTCGAATGCGTGAATCTTAATGTTATTAAATTTTTTTGATAAATTTAAAGAATACCATCCTATGTTAGCTCCAATATCAAGTATTGTTGTTTCTTCTTTTACAAGTTCATTTATAAATTTTAATTCTTCTTTTTCAAATGAATTAAAATTTATAATTTCAATGGGTATTATTCTTTTGTCGTTTTTATCGCAAATCAATTTTATTCCGGAATCCCTGATTGTCATTACAACAGAATCATCAGATATTTCAATTTTTGAAATATCCGTATCTTTAATTACTTCAGAGTATTCGAATAAATATTTATGAATGTCGTGCATTTTGCTTATAAAATCGGCTTTCTCGATTTTCCCGTTTTTAAATTCTTCTTTCGTTTCTTTAATTGTTTTCATAGTAGCTAAGTATTGTTCTTTTTAATCCTTCGTTAATACTATATTTTGGTTCCCATCCAAGTATTTTTATTTTTGAAATATCAGGGCAACCCCTGTTAATTTTACTTTTTAAATATTCTTTTGATATTTCATGTTCATTTTTAATAACCTTAAGATTTTTTTCGGGAAATAAATTTACTAAAATATTTGCAAGTTCAATTATGCTTGTTTCTTTATCAAATCCTAAATTATAAGCTTCACCGTTTTTACCTTTTAATAATACAGTAAAAAAACCTAAAACAGCATCGGCAAGGTAGCAAAATGCCCGAGTGGCACTGCCATCACTTTTCATTACAATATTATTGTTATTAATTACATCTGAAACAAAATCGGCAAACACTCTGCCATCTTTAAAATCCATTCCCGGACCATAGGTGTGATAAAGTCGTATTATTTTAGTTGGTATTCCGTATTGATGAAACCAGCTAACACATATATTTTCTCCCATTCTTTTACTTTCGGCATAGCAAGACCTTACGTCTGTTGGATCCAAGTAACCAAAATCTTTTTCTTTTGTTGGTATTTTATTATCATCAACAATTCCATAAACTTCACCGCCGCTAAAAAACAAAAATCCTTTTGATGATTTTTCCTGTGCTATTTTTAAAAGATTTATTGTTCCAATTGTATTAGCACTTAAAGTTCCTACAGGGTCTTTCCCGAAATATTTTGGACTTGCCTGACTTGCTGCATGAATTATAAAATCAATATTTTCTTCTGGTTTTATTTTAATTGGCTCGCAAACATCCTGAACTAAAAATTTTAAATCTTTTCTGTTTTTATGATGTTCAAATTTTTTAAATGCTTTTTCTTTATTGCGGACTAATGCAATAATCTTGATGTTTTTATTTTGTTTTTCGTTAAGGTAAAGTAATGTCTCCACCATATATGCAGGAAGAAATCCATTTGCACCGGAAATTAATACAGTAGAATCAGAAAATTTATCCCAATCTAAATTGTGATTAATAATAAATTCAATATCTTCTTGTATGATTTTATTCAATTTTGTTGGAATCACTGTTTTTTTATTAAATATTCGGTTATTATTTTTCTGTCTCTTTCAGTATCTAACGATTGCCAAAACCCATTATATTTATATGCCCACAATTCTTTTGTTTTAACTAGTTCTTCAAGCACATCTAATTCGAAACTACAATTGTTAATTGATTTAAAACTATCAAGATTAAAAATATTTTTGTTTAATAAATAAAAACCTCCGTTTATATAATCTTTTTGAAAAACAGGTTTATCTGTAAATCCTTTTACTTCTTCACTGCTGCCATATAAACCTAAAATTCTGAAACGTGTAGGATAATGAACTGCTGTAACAGTTGCTGTTTTTTTGTGTGATTTATGAAAATCCATTAATTCATTTATATCAACATCGGAGTAAACATCACCATACGTTACCATAAATGTATCATAGTTTTCAACATGTTTTTTAATATTAAGTATTCTACTTCCTGTATTTACATTTTCTCCCGTATCAACAACTTCGATATTTATTTCTTTGCATAAATTTTTATTTTTTTCTATATATTTTTTTATTATGTCACCTTTAAAACCGGTTGTTATTATAAATTTTTTAAAATCATATTTCAGGAAATATTCAATAATAAATTTTAATAATGGCTCGCCATTTATATCAACCATGGGCTTTGGAATAATTTCATTGGAACCAACATTTGTTCCATTTCCACCGGCAAGAATTACTACAGGAATATTTTTATTTGAATCGCTCATAACTTATTTATCTTTTACTATATTTTTTAATTCATTTAATTGTGTTTTAAAACAAGAAAGTATCATTTCAACGTCAACTTTATAATTTAAATATTTAACTCCAAATTTCGACCATTTTTCGATACCTTCCAAAGTATCAGTGAAAATACCGGTTGAAATATTTTGTTTGTTACAAGCGTCAATAATTTTCTTTATTTCCTTAATCACTTTCTCATGCCATATTTGCCCAGGTATTCCAAGAGATTGGCTTAAATCATAGGGACCAATGAAAATTATATCCACGCCTTTAACTTTTACAATTTCTTCAATATTATCAGCGCCTTCTTTTCCCTCTATTTGAAGAATTATTAAACTTTTATTATTTGTTTCTTTAAGATAATCTTCTTTTGAAATATTTGAAAATTCAGCAGCTCTCACAAACCTGCATAGTCCTCTTTCTCCATCAGGAGAAAATTTCGAAAATTTAACTGCAAGTTCCGCATCGCTGGAAGATTTAATATGAGGAATCTGCAAGCCATGTATTCCCATATCCAACAACCATTTTATATAATTTTCCTGAAGCCCCGGAGTACGAACAATTAATTTTATATTTCTGTTTTCCGCAGCTAAAATCAACGGATAAATTTCATTGTGTGAAATCATTCCACCATGTTCAATGTCAACAATAGCGAAATCAAATCCGGCTATTCCTATCATTTCTATAATTTCCGGTCTTGGTATCCTGATAAATGGACCAAAAAGAAACTTATTTTTATTCAGCCAATCTTCTTTTTTCATTCGTTTAAAAATTATATTTTTATTTTTTTACTTTTTTCGTGAAGTTCAATTAGCATTTCTTTTTCCAATTGTTCTCTTGTAAGAAAAGGAAATAAATCTTCAATTGGTGGAGAAACCATAGTTCCGTCCGGATTCAAACTAAATGATAATTTTGGAACAAGCGGCTGTAAAGGATGAGTTAAAACTTCACAGATTACAGGTCCTTTTTCTTCCAAAACATCAGAAATTATTTTTGAAATTTCCTTACTGGTTTTTATTTTAAAAGTTTTAAAACCAAAAGCTTTTCCAACTTTAGCAAAATCGGGACAAGAAACACCCGATTCTTTTCCGGAACCTGTAAACTTTTTACCAAATAAACCCATTTGGGTATTTTTAATGGTAAGATATCCGTCATTTATATAAATAAAAATTTTGATAGGAAGCTTATGATGAGCAATAGTTTGAAGTTCCTGTAAATTCATCATCATAGAACCGTCTCCGGTAATCAATATAATTCGTTTTTTACCTGAAGCAAAACAAGCACCAATTGCACCGGGCATTCCATATCCCATTTCACCTAACCCTGTTGAAGTAATAATTCTTTGATCTTCATTAAGCATTATTGCTTGATGAGTACAAGTCAAAGCCGTTCCCATATCTGTAACTATTATTTCATCTTTTTTAAAATGTTTTGAAAGTTCTTCAATAAACTTATATGAATTCAAATATCCTTCAGTTTCTTTGTGTATTCTTTCATCAACAAAAGGATAATCTTTTTTCCATTTATTGCATCTTTCAATCCAATTATTTATTTCAGGAAGTTTAATTTCCGGTATTTTGTTAATTAATTTTTCTAAAAAATATTTTGCATCAGATTGAACAGTTATAAAACTATTATTTGAATTAAATTTTGATAATTCCGTTTCATCAACATCAACAACGATTTTTTTTGCATCTCTTGCAAATTCTTTTATATCATAACCTATTTGAGGTATAGTAAGTCTAGTGCCTATAGCAATTAATAAATCACAATTTTGTATAACAAAATTTGCACAACGTTGTCCATAATTTCCTTCGTGTCCGAAAAAAAGTGGATGGCTCCCTGATATCATGTCTTTACCATTCCATGCAGTTAAAAAAGGAAATTTATATTTTTCAATTAAAGTATTTAATAAATCTATTCCGTTTGAAAGGCGAATTCCATTTCCGAATAAAAAAAGTGGTCTTTTTGAACTGCTTATTAATGAAGAAATTTGTTCGATTTTATCATCAATGGAAAAACTGATTTTCTCAGGAATAAAACCAATTAATTCATTTGGATTAATTTGAGCGGCTTGAATATCAATTGGAATATCAAGCCAAACCGGACCAGGTCGTCCGTTTTCGGAAAGATAAAATGCTTTTTCAAGATGATATTTTACAGTTTTTTGGTCAAAAATAATTTCAGAATATTTTGTAATGTTTTTTACAGTTTTTGTAATATCAAATCCTTGAACGCCCCACATTCTTAAATTTTTATGCTCTCTGACATATTGAGTTTTTTCCTGTCCCGAAATTATTATTGCTGGAATAGAATCCGCCCATGCATCAAGAACGCCGGTAATTGCGTTTGTAGCACCTCCACCTGAAGTCGTAATCATAACGCTGAATCGGTTTGATATTCTTTTATATGCAAGAGTAGCCATAACGCCAGCCTGTTCATGATGAGGACATATATATTCAATGTTTTTATTGTTAGCAATTGAATTTAATAAATGAACATTTCCGGCTCCTGATATAGTAAATATATGTTTTATTCCTTTCTCTACAAAGAATTCTGCTATGTAATCACTAACTTTCATTATTATACTTTTATAAGATTTGATAAATTATTTTTTGTAATAATTTCAACAATTTGCTCTGATACACATTTGGCGCCAACTACATAATTAAAAGAATTAGCATTGTCAACTTGTTCAATATATATCTCACAACCAGCATTTTTTGCAATTGCAATACCACCGGCAATATCCCAGATTTTATTTGTAAAACCAATAACTGCACCGAATCTGCCTGAAGCAGCATAACAAATATTTGCAGCAGCAGAGCCGGTTCTTAAACATCCTCTGCTATTATCATTAAATTTTCCAAAAATTTCATATTGTTTTTTCTTATATTCTACATTTTGTGTTGAACCGGAAAAAGCCATAGACAATAAAGAATTTTTTAATTCACGAGGTTTTGACTTTAATGGCTTTCCATTGAGATATGAAATTCCATTGTTAGAAGTAAAAAATATTTCTTTTAATGCCGGAAAAATCACAGTTCCTACTTCAAAATCAAGGTTTATTCCTAAACCTACAGATATTCCAAAGAAAGGAATTGAAGAAATAAAATTAGTTGTACCATCAATTGGGTCAATATACCACGTAGGATTGTTGTTTGACAGGTTTAATGTTTTATTATCGAAGGTTTCTTCTCCGATAATTTCATAACTGGTTTTTAATAATTCTTTTATCAGAAAATGTTCAATAGCTATATCCAATTCTGTAACTATATCACGGAAACTTTCTTTAGATTTAATATTTATTAAATCTTTACTGTTGTTTTCGATAATTTCAGCAGCTGATGAAACTGCTTTCAACGAAACTTCAGCTTCTTCCGCCCAATTAAAATTTGATTTATTCATTTATAATTTTTTCAAGATTTTTAGCAATACTTTCAAAACGTTCTTCTAAAATAATTTCCAAAGCTTCTCCTTTTCTTAAACCCAAAATATATGTCATAAGCATTCTTGAAGAAAATGCTTTTCTCATAAATTCCAAATGATTATCAGGGTCGTTTTTATTAACAAATAAAAGTGCAGATACAATTCCGGTTAAAATATTATCAGGAGTAAATCCCACAGAAAGACAAATTTGAGCGGCTCCAATCAAACGTCCGTCAAGTTCAAGTTTTCTTAAAGGTTCTCTGGCAACACGTGAAATAGGGTCGCACAATAATTCATTAGAAAATCTGCGAAGTTCTTTTTCAGAATACCATTCTAAAAAAGGATGAGCAATATCCCATCTTGATTTAAGAGCCATTAGCATTTCGTTCATAGCTCCCTCAACAATTTTATATATCTTCGGATAATTCATTGCATCATGAAGATATTTTACTCCCATTAACGAGCCAAGATAAGCAGCAATACAATGTGGTGTATTATGCAAATATAATTTTGCTGTCCATTGTTTTTCTAATTCTTCTTTTGAACAATAATTTATATTTCCAAAAATTTTATCTGCTCCATTATCTACAAATAAAACGCCGTCTTCTGTATTAATTGCTAAAGGATTTAATTTAAGAACTTCTTCTGACGAAGTATTTGATGTTATAACATCAGGTATTCCAAAATAAACTTTATTATAATTAAGTGAATTTTTAACGATGTTCACTGTTTCAGGGTCATTTTCCAAAAGTATAATATCTACATTTGTTTCTTTTAATACACTTGCAGCATGCAAACAATTTCTTGGACCAACACTAATGAAAATAACTAAAACGTTTTTAATATTTTTAAAGTTAAATTCTTCAAGTAAATATGCTTCTTTTACAGGTACTATTTTCTTTTCAAGTTTACCGTTTTTTGAACAATATGTTGTAAATTGTTTGTTTTGTTTTAAAGTGCTTATGATAAAAGGGTCAACATCAACATAAATAAATTCATATTTATTATCAGGAAGTATCCATGGGATAAAGCCCCTGTTTATAGCTCCAGCTCCTATTAAAACTATATTTTGCATTTATTTAATAAATTTTATATTTATAATGTTTCTCCTGTATTCCATGGAACAAATTCTTCCCATCCTATGCCATTTTTTTCACTCTTGGTTTTTTCTCCATTAGCAATTTTAATAATGTATTTATATATTTCTTTACCAACTTCATTCATAATAATTCCCTCCAGAATTTTTCCGGCATTAATATCAATATCATTTTTCATTTTATCAAATATTGAAGTATTTGATGAAATTTTTATTGTTGGTGCAATAGAACAGCCATATAAAGAACCTCTTCCTGTAGTAAATGCAATAATTTGACAACCTCCTGCCACTAATCCGGTAACAGATACTGGATCGTAACCAGGTGTATCCATGAATATCAATCCATGCTTCGTTATATGCTCCGAATATTTTAATACTTGTTTGATATTTGAAGTACCGCCTTTGATAATTGCACCCAAACTTTTTTCCAATATCGTACTAATTCCCCCTTCTTTATTGCCAAGTGATAAATTATTATCTAAATTTACTTTATTTTTCTTGACATAACCTTGCCACCATGAAAAAATTTCTTTTAATTTCTTTTTATCTTTTGTATTCACACATCGTTGTAATAAATGATTCTCCGTGCCATTACATTCAGGATATTCGCCCAATACAATTGTTCCATTTTTATCAACAAAATAATCACCTGCAAAACCTAATGCGGGATTAGCAGTAATTCCAGATAAAGCATCACTTCCTCCGCAATTTAATCCGATAATTAACTTTGAAACAGGAATAATTGTACGTTCCGGTTTCTTAAAATTATTAATAAAATTCTCGATTTTTTTAATGCCTGATTTTATTGAACTATTTGCTCCTCCTGATTCCTGAATAGTAAAATATTCGATAGGTATTCTGTTTTCTTTGATTTTAACTAAGTCATTGTAACTATCAAACAATCCTTTTTCTGTGATAACTTCACATCCCAATCCTATTATTAAAGCACCAACAACATTAGGGTTATTCAACCATCCTAAAATTGTTTTTTTATATGTTTTATAAGTATCGCCATCTTTAGCTAGAGCACATCCTCCCGAATAACATACCGGAATTATTTCGTCAATATTTTTATTTGAAAAATCTTTATTTGAAAAATTATTGCATATTTTTTTTACAACAGTTGCCGAACAATTCGAAGAAGAAACAACAATAAAATAATTTCTTATTCCTGCACGCTTATCTTTTCTCAAATAACCATTAAAAGTATCGGGCAAGTCGTTGGGAAATATTTTGCTTTTACTGTTCTTATCAAATAAATTATTTGAAAATAAAATTTTTTCTGAATAATATATGTTGTGATTATGAACATGTTCTCCTGCTATAATTTTTTTTGAACTATAACCGATAATTTGTCCATATTTTATTATTTCTTTATTTTTTTCAATATCTCTAACAGCTATTTTATGCCATTGTTGAATTTCATCTCTTAATTTCATCTTTAGTTTAATATTTTGCTCTACATAAGCAGTATCTCCTAATTTGCCTTTTTTAGTAAGAATACTAACATTATCATTTGAATTTAATAATATACTTTTTACTAGAGCCACTAATATTTAGATTGAAATTATTTAATTAAATTTAATTTAAAATTCATTCCCATTCATCTGTTATAATTTTATTCAGAAGAATATTCTTAGAATATTTTATCATTTCAAAGGGACCGAAAATAAAATATGATAAGTATTTCCTAATTTCATTAAAAATTTTAGCAATATCTAATCATATTATCAATTATTTAAATATTATTTAAAATGAAGGCACTGTTTTAACAGGCGCATTTTTCTTTTCGAAAATATAAATTAAGCTGATTTCACAACCCCCTTTAGCATGACTCACATCACTAAGCGGCGACACATTTATATCATAACTTAATCCGATAGAATAATTATTTTTATATATTAAACGCACATAAGGAATCAATGCATCATTTAACCTGTAAAACCCACCAAATGTTATATTCGATGATACATTTACTCCTGTGTATTTTGAATCAACTCCTAATTTATACTTTATTATAAAACCCAAATCTGCTTCACAGGCAGTTCCTTGTTTAAGAAAAACGACAGAAGGAATTAATGTTATGTTTGAATTTTTCTCAATAAATTCCATATAACTATGAATAGTTAATTTAGAATGTAATCTATTATCATCATATATATAACCCTGTTTTGGGTTGTTCATGTAAAATTGGGCTATTCCTGTATTTAGATTAATGTTGTCTTTTATTTTAGCAATCCAGCACATGCCTGCAGATAAGTCGAAATAATTATAATTTGAAATAGTATATTTTTCTCCTGAATACAAAGATTTGTTAAAAATATTTCCGTCGTATTGGTTATCCCATGTTAAATCGCTGTAATTAATGCTTCTTTGCGCTCCGCCTCCCTGGATTGCGACAGTTAAAGTATTACGATTATTTAGTAATATCCGCGAAGCAACAGATAAATTAATTTCCGTTAAACCCATTTTGGAATCTCCCGCCTTATCACTAAAGACAGATAATCCCATATAAAGATTATCTTTAAAAACAGGAGCATCAATTGAATTTGCAAATGTTTGATAAGAGTTTTTATTTACAGCAACCCATTGACTTTTGTAATTGCTTGTGAAACGAAAATTACCATTGAACTGCCCTGTTAAAGCAGGATTTAAAAAAAGTGGAGAAGAAAAATACTGCGAAAAATGAATGTCCTGCGAATAAATTTTAGAACTTACAAATAAATAAATACTCATTGCCAGCAAATAAAACATTTTTCTAAAAATTTCATTCATGTGTATTTTTTTATTTTTATTAAATCGGCTACGTTTGTTAGCTGACGAATGCCCTAAAATATTCATCACTGTTTAGTATTTGTGAGAATCATGATTATTTGTATAAAATTTGGTTAATGTTTTGATTTTCAATACTAATTATTCTCATTTTTACGATTTTTGCTTTTTTAGTTGTTCACTCCCACAAATCCATTGAATAACCCCGCCTCACGAACCCACATGCGTTAGCTTCTTTCCAACAAAGTACTTGAAAAATTTCATTCATTTTTTTTTGTGACAATTTTTTTGTCATGTGGGGTTTCATCTGTAAAAATCATTGCACATCGACTTTTTAGACAGCCTTATTGAAAATAATTTTGTGAGAATTGAATTTTCTTTTTAATAAATTTTTTGTAAATTCCGGTTTTTAAATAAGAAAATAAAGTTAATAAATATGCCTGTTACAATATATCTGCTAAAATTTCATTTACAAAGATAAGATTTTAATTTTATATTTTTATAATACCAGAATTCATTTTGTTTTCTTACCTTACTAACGAAATATTTCCCTGTTTTTTTATTGTTCTTTTTTTACCTAAAGAAGTTTCGGCGCTTAGGTAATAAACAAAAACAGCAGCATCCATTTTTTTACCATTGAAAGTGCCGTCCCATCCGTGAGATAAATAGTGCGATTCAAAAACCTTTTGCCCCCAGCGGTCGTAGATGTAAAAATTAATATTCTCAATACATTTTCCACGAAGGTAAAGTATGTCGTTTTCATTATCACCGTTAGGAGAAAACGCAGAAGGAACATCAATATTGCAATTACAATCCTCTCCCTTGAAATGAATTGAATCTCTAAACGAACCGCAAATATTAGCAGCCCGTACAACATACAATCCTGTATCTTTAACTATATAATAATTCGATTTAGAGCTATCCTGCCATATATATGTATTACCGTTAACCGGCAATTGAATTGTAACTTTATCGCCGGTACAAATTGTTGTGTCATTTCCAAGATTAACATAAGGTGGTTCTTTTACAGCAATAATTATTGAATCACCTGTAGTTCCACAAATATCTGATACTCTCACCCAATATAAGCCGTGTTTTAAAACAGTGAAAGAAGATGCAGTAGAGCCATCCTGCCACAGATAAGATAAATAGTTTGGATTGTATGTGCTTAAAATTATTTGCTGACCGGAACAAATAGCCGTATCATTACCTAAGTTAACAGACGGAATTTGCATATTAATAAAATTTACCGTAATAGAATCAGTTGCTGTACATCCGTTATTATCGCTTCCTGTAACAAAATATTTTGTGGTGGAAGTTGGAGTTACAATAATTGTACTGTTTTGACTTCCATTGCTCCAGATATATGTAATGCACCCATTAACACTTATTGTATCATGCTGTCCGATACATATGCTGTTGTTACCAGTAACATTTATATTTGGATTTTGATAAACATTTACAACTACCTGCAATGTATTTGAACATCCATTTACATCACTTCCGGTAACAGAATAAATTGTGTTTGAAGTCGGATTAACTGAAATAAATGATGTAAAAATTCCATTACTCCATGTATAATTTAAAGCTCCTGATGCTGTTATTGTTGCTGATGAACCAAAACATACATTTTCGCCTGTAGTTGAAATTGTTGGTTTTGGATTTACAATAATATTTATGCTATCCATATTTGCACATCCATCAGCTGTGGTGGCAACGAGATAATATTTATTTGTTCCCAAAGCCCTGAAATAAGGATTGGCACAATCAGAACAACTCAAGCCGGTTGAAGGAGACCACTGAAACGTTTGATAGACGCCATTAGTGAAATAATGAAGCAAAATACTATCGCATGGACAAATACTTGTATCATTACCCAAATCTAAAGTAGGGGAAGGGAACAAAGTAATATTAACTGTATCCGATTGTATTCCTCCGCAGGAATCCTTTACGGTTACCCAGTATTTGCCTAAGTGATAAGCGGTATAGGTTCTGTTTTTACTGCCGTCATTCCAGAGATACTCTTTAAATCCTGTGCCTGCATCAAAGGTATGTGTAGCTGATGTACACATAGAAATATCAGAACCAAGGTCAAGTTTTGGAGAATTATTGTTTGCAACTTTAATATTAACAGAATCAACAGAAAAACAACTTCCATTATATACTGTTACATAATATTTACCGGAATTAGCTACATTTATTTTTTGTGTTGTTTCGCCTGAATTCCATTTATATGAACTCCCTGTATTTTTTGCATCAAGCTCCAATGAGTTCCCTTTGCATATAATTGTATCGTTTCCTAAATTAACAACAGGTTGATTTATACAACAAGGAGAGGTTCCTTTATATAAATCCAAAATTTCGCTATCGGTCAAAGCTCTGTTATATATGGATATATCATCAATCTTGCCATCACTGAATTCCAAAACACCCCAGGGACTTTTTCCTATGAATAATGGTCCTCCATTTGTGCTTCCCAAAGAACGATTTGCTCCTGCGCTGCCAATAAAATTTCCATTTATAAAAAATTTTACTTTGCCAATAGTTCTGTCATATGTAACTGCAACGTGATACCATTGATTAAAATTAGGTGTCCAAAGTGCAAGATATAAAGAATCATTCGTAAAAAAAGTTGATGCCTTTTTATATTTATCTGCAATTTCAAAACCCCATCCTTTATTATCAAAAAGTCTGCATTTTTGAAGAATGGGAAAAATATTCCAACTCTGATACCAATCTCTGATATATATCCATGTTGTTATACTTACAGCATTATTATTTTCAATTGACTCCAAAGAAGGGCTGTTATTTACAAGAATAAAATCATCAGTTCCATCAAAATCATAAGCACTATTTGAATTTCCGAATCTATCGGATGCTAAAGTTGCACCATGAACAGTTCCGTTATTTCCATTTCCGCTTTCATCATTAGCATTTCCATTAAATGGATAACAAGCAACTAACCCATTTTTATAAACCACAGTATCTCTCACAATAATGTCAATGGAATCAACAGCATCAAGGCAATAAAAAGTATTATTACTTATTGCTTTAAATTTCATCCAATAATACCCGGCAGCATTAAATGTGTAACTTGCATTAAGAGTAGTGCTGATAATTGTAGTCGGGTTAATATACCATTGATAATTATTAGAATTGGTTGCCGTGGCTGTAAAATTAATATTAGTTCCTATAGATATATTAACCGGAGAACCCGGAACAGTGATTTTAGCTGTTATAGGTGTTGGACATGGTGTTGCACAGCTCAAACAATTTAATAAACTGCTTCGTACATTTGTTAAAAAATACTGCATACGGCTGTATTGCCCTGGTGTAAATTTATCATAACAACTCAAACTGCTATAATCCATATAATCATCACTATAATCGGCGACATCGGTTTTAAAAGGATTGTTTGTACTTTTGTCGTCAGCATCAGTATTACACGAATTTGTCGGATGATTACATGAAGCAAATGTAGTTTGGTCTGGTGGAGTATCACATACCAGGTCGCCGTCTATCAGGCAATCATCGTTTTTACAGCCATTTTGAAAAGTATGATATAAACCGAGATAATGCCCTATTTCATGCGTTCCGACAGCATCGCTTACTGCACTGCTGCCAAAATAATTTGCTTCCAGCACAACGCCGTCCATATTTAATCCGTGAGCAGAAGGCAAGTAAGCATAACCTATTACACCGCTTCCCATGCTTTGACTCAATATTTCTTTTATTACCCATATATTCAGGTAGCAATAGGGGTTCCAGCAGTTGATATTTTTTAGTGAAATATCATCAACTTCCATTGTTTCAGTTGTAAGTGCGGATACGTTTCTTGTAATGCCGTTGGTGGTATTGCCTTGCGGGTCGCGTTGTGCCAGGCAAAACTGAATGCGGTAATTATTGCTTTGAGCATACTTTGCATTTATATCAGCAATAGCAGTTTCCACCTGAGTATTGGAAATATTTTCAGGACCGTTGTTATGTATGATATGCACTACAACCGGAATATAAACAGTTGTTCTGGAACCCTGTAATAATGTATTATTGCTTTCAATAAAATACTTAAATGCTTTTGCGTCCAAATTATTTTGTGATTGGTGTAACATGGAATTTTTCTGCATTAGATCATCAGCAGCACAGCCGGTGAATACATCTTTGTTTTTGTTTTGTGCGAAAGAAAAATTGCATAAAACAATTATCAGAAAAAATATTTGCAGAATATTTTTAGGCATTGAATATTTCTTTTTGATGTAAAGTTTTGAAATATAGTTTTAATATTTTTTGGAAGAATTAATATTATTCCCATTCATCCGTTATAATTTTATTTGGGAGAATATTATTATTAACAAGAATATTCTTAAAATATTTGAGCATTTCAAAGGGACCGGAAATTAAATATGATGAATTTTTTCCATTTTCATCAATAATTTTCTCAATATCTAATTTTCCATTTAAGTTTTCAAATATTAATTTTATTGTTAAATCAGTATTTTTAATATTTTCCAAGTCATTTTGATAAATATTATAGTTTTCATTTTTTAATCCGAAGTATAATTTTGGTTTTAAAAATTCTTTAAAAGATTTATCAAGAAACAATGATAAAAAAGGCGTAATTCCTGTACCACCGGCAATAAATACACAATTATTTTTATCTGAAAATTGATTAAAAAAATTTCCGAACGGCATTTTTAATGAAATTGTTTTTCCTGTTTGTAGTTCTTTCGACATTCTTGTTGTATAATTCCCTTTAACAGCAAATGTAATTCTGATATTTTGTTCTGTAGGGCTTGATTGCATTGAAAAACATCTTGATTCGGGCCATGGAAAAGAAGGGTCATAAGTTTCCAAACTCAAATGTAAAAATTGTCCCGGCGAAAAAGTAAATTTTCTGTTTTCCGTTGATTTTAATTCAACACAATAAATATTATCAATAGGATTGGCAATATTAACAACTTCGGCAATATATTTTTTTATTAAACTCATTTTATTGAATCAATAAATTGATTAAGGACATCACTGATATAATTAATCATTTCATCGGTTATTCCCGGATACGTTCCAAGAAAGAAAGTATTGTTCATTATAAAATCCGTATTTTCCAAATGTTCAGCAATTCTAAAATTTTTTCTGATAAAAGCGGGTTGTTTGGTTATGTTGCCTGCAAACAGATTTCGGGTTTCAATGTTATTATTATTAAAATAATTAATCAATTCATTTCTTGAAAACGGAGATTTTTCTTTAACACTTACTATAAATGAAAACCATGCTGGCTCGCTTTTTTCGGTTGCTACCGGTAAAATAAAAAAATCATTATATTTAGAAAATACTTCAGAAAGTTTCTTGAAATTACTTTTTCTTTTCATGCAGAACTCCGATAATTTATCAATCTGAACCGAGCCGATTGCTGCCTGCATATCTGTCATTTTTAAATTATATCCTATTTCGGAATAAACATATTTATGGTCGTATCCGGCAGGCAGATTCCCAAACTGCTGGGTGAATCTTTTCCCGCAAGTATTATTTTCACCACCTGCACAATAACAATCTCTTCCCCAATCTCTGAAAGAACGGATTATCTGAGCTAATTCATCATTATCAGTTATAACAGCACCACCTTCGCCGGTAGTAATGTGGTGTGCAGGATAAAAAGAAAATGTTCCTATATGACCGAAAGTTCCTGTAAATTTATCATTATATTTACTTCCGAATGCATCGCAATTATCTTCAATTACCCATAAATCATTTTCTTCTGCAATTTTTAAAACCTCATCAATATTGAAAGGATTTCCAAGAGTATGAGCAATAAAAATACAACGGGTTTTTTTTGATATCGCTTTTTTGAGCATTTCAATATCAATGTTGTAGGTGGGAATAGAAACATCAACAAAAACGGGAATTAAATCATTTTGAATTATTGGAGCCACAGTAGAAGGAAAACCAGCAGCAACAGTTATAACTTCATCTCCCTGTTTTAATTTTTTGTTTCCTAATTTCTCTGAAGTTAGGGCGGATAATGCTAATAAATTTGCGGAGGAACCGGAGTTGCACAATAAAACATTTTTAACTGAAAGAAAATCTGAAATTTTTTCTGCAAATTTTTCTGAAAATCTTCCTTCCGTTAACCAAAAATCCAAACAAGAATCAACCAAAACCTGTATTTCCTTTTCATCAAAAATTCTTCCTGCGTACATTACTTTATTGCCATACTTATAATTCTTTTTCCCAAATTTAAGATTATAGTATTCTTTTATCAGTTCAAATATTTTTAATCTTATTATTTTTTCGTCCATTTTAAATCAAATAATTTTTTTAAGATTGCTTTTAAGATTTAATACGGCAGGCATTGCCTGCCATATCTTAATAAAACATTAATCGAAATCAATTTCTGTTTTATTTATTTTGTCTAACTCCTCTGTTATACTTTTTTTAATTTGTTCTATCTTTTTATATTTCTCTGCAATTTGTTTTTGTGCTTTCAAATCATATTCTCCATTTGTATTAATAGGAACTTGGATTTCTATGGGTTTAATTTTAGCAACAGTAGGTTTGTTTTCCCAATTAAAATTAAATTCTATAAACTTCTTTTTAAGTTCAAACAACAAATAATAATAATCTAGCTTTTCATCTTTTTTAATTAGCAATCTTGCATCTCCATTTATACTATATTTATGCTTATCTCGATAAAAAACAGTTCCCGCATAAACCCCATTTGTAGTAATTTGAATACATTCAGTATCGTGGTCGTAAGTATTAATATAACCAAAAATACCATTTTGTTTTGTGTTTGCCGAATAAACTACATATTCGCCTTTATTTGAATTTAAATAATCTTGTGTTAATTTTGAGTTGCCACTTATAATATTAAATAATTTGTCAATTATAAATAATTTAGTTTTATAATTATCTTCTATTTCAACATTTAATTCTTCAATATATTTTTTATGTTGAACTATTTTTAATTTTAATTCTGAAATGTATTCATGTTTTTCAATTACTTCTTTCTGCTTTTCTATGTCAATGCTATGATTTTTATTAAAAGGAATAGGAATATATAATTTTAATACTCTCTCCATTGAGCATTTATGATTAAAATTAAACCCTTCTTTAATCATACTATTTTGAATTACTATTTTTAAATAGTTATAAATTAAATTATTTTTATACTCATCTTTAATTTTTAAAACCTTTACTTTTTCATATGGCACAAATAAATTTGTTCTATAAAAAACAAAATTAGCACTCCCATCTTTATTCCATGTGAGAACATTTTTGTATTTTTTCCATTTGCTATCAGCCGAAACCCAACCAAATATTAAATTTTCTTCTTTTGATGCTGAATAAACAGGAATATTAAATTTATTAGTTTTTTCTATACTTACATCATTTCTTTTCAATCCAGAATTTGTGGATGGAGAATCTAAAAATTTTTCAATTAAGATTTCTTTGAAAGTTATTTCAGATTTTTTTTTTTCAGAAAGTTGTAAAATTTCTTCTTTAAAACTTAATATATTGTTAGCTACATCTTCGATTAAACTTGGTACTTCCTCAAACTTTATACTTTTATCTTCTTCAACAATTCCTAATTCAACTTGTTCGTCTTTACTCCACCACCTATCAACAGACCAATGATTTTCAGGTTTAAATTTTTCAAAGGGTTGTATCTTGCACCTTTTACCTCCACTATTATTTTCAATAAAATATTCTTTGCTTCCTCTAAATGCTTTGAATAATTTTACGGCTTCTTTTAAATCATCTTGTTCAATATCGAAACGATAAATATCTCTACTTTCGCCAATTTCGCTAACTAAATAAGTAAATACAGGATTTATTTGAACATCTTTTTTATTCGCTTTTTTTGTAATGCAAAGTATGTATGTTTTCTTTGGTGTTGTAAAAAATGTTTTTAATGGAAGTGAAATTATTCCATCAATATAACATTCATCAATTATAAATTGGCGTAAATTTTTATCATTCTGACGATTTAAAATTCCATCGGGAACAACTATGAATGCTTTACCATTTGGCTTTAATGCGCGAATAATCCATTCCATAAATAACCCCTCAACACCCATTGCATTTATTTTATAGTATTTTTCTAAATCACCATCTTTTTTTATTTCTTCTTTTAGGTTACTACAGCCACTTGTTACATAAGGTGGATTTGTTAGTATCAGGTCATATTCGTTTTCAACAGTTTCAGAAAGTGTTCCTAAAATTGAATTTGTTTTTAATGTAAAACTTTCATTAAATAAATCGGAAAATTCTTTTGTAATGCCTGAATTTTCTTTAATCAAATCTGAAAAATAAATAAGCATATTAGCTTTTGCTAATATTATTGTTTTTTGCTCGTCTTTATCAAAACCTTTATCGAATCCGTGAATTGTAATTTTAGGAATTAGTTTTCCTTTTTTTATTTCATAGAATTGGTCGAGCTTTGTAATTATTGGTTCTAATAAAAACTTTCCAACTCCGCATGCAGGATCGCAAATTTTAATACCTTCTTTTATATCTTCTTTTGCCATTTCAACAATAGCTCTAACAACTTTTAGAGGTGTGAAAAATTGGCCCCAATTTTTTTTGCTGATACTTTCTTTCAAGAAACTTTCAAAAAGTTGACTTTTAAAATCGTAATCAATATGCTCAAGCTTACCATAATCTTTAAATTTTCCAAGAACTTTCTTAAAAACAGTACTGTAACCTTTTACGGCTTTTTGGTCTTTACTAACAAAAATAGTTCCATTGATAATTGTTGTTTTGTCAATAGGATTTTCAGGAAAAAGAGTTTTTATTTTTGGACGTATAACACCTGCATATGTTTCTAATACCTCTTCTGCTGTGTTTGATTCAAAACTCTCAATTAAAGTATTAAAATTATAAATACCTTGTAAAACTCCTAAATCACTTAAATATTTAAAAATAAAAAGCTCAACAAATGTATATAGGCAATTCTCAGGCGTAGCTCCAGCAACAGACCATATGTCTTGCCATATCTGTTTTGCTAAATCAGTTGGGTTAACAAATTTTTTGGGTTTTATTTGGTCATTAAGTTCGTTAATTGAATAAATTATTTTTTCAATTAATTCTTGGAGATTTTCATCTTTAAGATTAAAATTAGTTTTTATTTCTTTTCCTTTTTCGTCCTTTATTCTGTTTCCGGTTAAAACATTTACCCAGATTGTATCTTTTGTATCAGTAGCAATTATAATATGAGCTTCTAATTTTTTTGCAACTTCTATTTCTTGATTTATAGCTTTATCCTTTTGTTCATCTGTTTTAAATCCAGAAGGTTTTTTAAATTCAACTATAGCAATTACATTTTTCTTTTGAACAATTAATCCATCAACTTTCTTTTTTTCAACATCAGTATAATCAATATTTCTAATAATACCATGCTCTTTTAATGCTTTTACTGTTGTTGCGCCAATATTGTAAAAATCCCATTTGCCAATTTTCTCAGGATTTTTTAATAAATCACGTTGTAATAATTCTTCACTCATAAATATTTTTGAGTTTTAAGATTTATTTTTAATAAACCATTTTGACAAATATAATATTTTTTGAAATGCTATTTTATGTAAAAAATATTTTAAGATAGAGTACTGTTAAATTACTCAATATAGCTTATGAAATTTCGGATTTTTTAATATATTCATCAATTTGCTTCAAACTAAATTTGTATGCATCAAATTTTTCATCTTCATAAAAATTTTTATACCACTCGCAAGTGTTTGCAATTGCCTCATTTGCTTTAAAAACGGGTTTCCATTTCAAATAAAAATTTGCTTTACTGATGTCGAGTTTTAAAAAATTTGCTTCGTGAAATTTATTGTCGGTTTCAACTTTGTAGTTGCCTTTTCCCCAAATGTCAATTAATTTTTTAACAACATTTTCTACTTCAAGAACATCTTCATTTGTTGGACCAAAATTCCAGCTATCACTATATTTTACGCCTTCGGTAAATAATTTTTCACCAAGAAGCAAATATCCTGAGAGCGGCTCTAATACGTGCTGCCATGGACGTGTAGCTTTCGGATTTCTGATTATGATTGTTTCATTTTTACTGATTGATTTTACACAATCGGGAATTAATCTGTCATCAGCCCAGTCGCCGCCGCCAATTACATTGCCTGCACGAGCTGAGGCAATTGCTACATTATGCTTTTTGCCGAAATCATTTATATTGAAAAAAGAATTTCTGTAAGCATTTGTAATTAATTCAACACAACCCTTACTCGAGCTATAAGGGTCGAAGCCGCCCATTGCATCATTTTCCCGGTAACCGTATATCCATTCTTTATTTTCGTAGCATTTATCAGATGTAACAATAACAACAGATTTAACGCTTTTTGTTTTTCTAACAGCTTCAAGCAAATTTATTGTTCCCGTGATGTTAGTTTCATAAGTTAATTTTGGTTCCAAATATGATAATCTAACTAAGGATTGTGCAGCTAAATGAAATACTATTTCGGGTTGTGTCTCGTTGAATATTTTTGTTAAATTGGCTATATCAAGCACATCACCTTTTATATGATTGATTTTGTTTTGTATTCCTAAAGTATCAAATAAATTAGGATTTGTTGGAGGAGCTAAAGAATAACCTGTTACTTTTGCGCCCAGATTAACCAACCACAGTGTAAGCCAAGAACCTTTAAACCCGGTATGTCCGGTAATCAGGACTTTTTTATTTTTATAAATATTATTGAAAATTGTTTTCATAAATATTATTTTTCCCAAATTTTCCAGGGGGCTTTATTTTTGCTCCATAATTCCTCAAGTTCAATTTTGTCTCTTAATGTATCCATTGGTTTCCAAAATCCATAATGTTTGTAAGCAACGAGCTGCTCGTCTTTTGCAATAGTTTCCAATGGTTTTTTTTCCCAAATAGTGGAATCTCCATCAGAAATATAATCAAATATTTTAGGTTCGAGTATGAAAAAACCACCATTAACCCATGAATTATCTCCTTTGGGTTTTTCCTCAAAAGCAAAAACATTTACTTCTTCTTTTTCATCAAATTTAATAATTCCGAAACGTCCTGTTGGCTGAACAACAGTTACCGCTGCAGATTTCTTATGTTTTTTATGAAAAGAAACAAGTTCATTTATATTAACATCTCCGATGCCGTCGCCATAAGTAAGCATGAATGTTTCATTATTTACATATTTTTCTATTTTTTTAATTCTTCCTCCCGTCATTGTATTTTGGCCTGTATCAACTAAGGTTATTTTCCATTTTTCGGCGTGTGAATTGTGAATTTCCATTTTATTTTTTTCTAAATCAATTGTCAAATCGGATTGATGCAAAAAATAATTTGAAAAATATTCTTTAATTAAATATCCTTTGTAACCAAGACAAATAATAAATTCATTAAATCCATAATGGGAATAGATTTTCATTATGTGCCACAATATAGGTTTGCCGCCTATTTCAACCATTGGTTTTGGTTTAAGGTCTGTTTCTTCACTAAGACGAGTTCCATAGCCACCTGCTAATATTACTACTTTCATATCCTTAAAAATTAGACTTTAATTTATATTAATGAAGCATAAATTATACTTTAATATTAAAGCTTCAAAGTTTCGGAAAATTAATAACATCCTTAACTATAAACGAATTTTGAAATTCTGTTTCAATAGTTTTTAAAAACCTTTCGGCATCAAGGCGGGTACGAAAATCACCAACCCTTATTTTGAAATAAGGTTGCTGAAAAAGCAGGTATGCCTGAGTATCAGGATATTTATTTAAAAAATCATGTTTTACCTTTTCTGCTTTATTTCTTGCGTTATTTCCGGAATCAAAAAAGATTTGTATTCTGTAACCGTTAATTCCCTTAGAATGTTCATTGAAATTGATATGTAATTTTACAAGTTCATCTATTTTTGAATCCTGAATAATTTCAACATTTCCTTCATTTTGGGAATAAAGTTTTAAAAAACAAAAAAGAATAAAAATAAAAACCGTTAAATGTTTCATTCGGTAATTTGAAGATTAATATTTAAATACATTAAGTTTTCCTTTTTCTTCAGGTCGGATTGTTATTATCGGAATATTACTACGATTAACCATTTGCTGCGCATAAGTACCCAGAAGTATATTTTGAGTTGAGGTTTCCTGTTCAGTCATAATAACAATAAGTTCGGCTTTTACCAGTTCTGAATAGTCCATAGTAATTTTTGCAATATTGCTTCCTGTAATCATTTTTGTTTGAAATTGCAGTTTTCTGTTATTTATGTACGTTGAAACCTGCGTGAGGTATGCATTAAGTAATTTAGTGGTTTCTGCTGAAGTTGAATTTGAAACACAAAGAACATGAAGTTCAGCTTTGAATAATTCAGCCAAATCACAGGCAAACGGAACTTTTTGACGTGATTCTTCACTTGTATCTATCGGAAGAACTATTTTTGTTATTGAACTCGGACAAATACCTTTCCTTATTGTCAAAACAGGACACTCTGAAGCAGATACAATTCTGAAAGCATTGCTTCCCATAAAAAATTCCTCAAACCCTGATGCTCCGTGTGTGGTACAAACTATCATATAAGCATCGTTATACTTTGCCTGATTTACAACTTCTTCATAAATACTTCCTTTACGTATTTTGTAATTCAGCTTACAGCCGGCTTTAAGTTTACTTTTAAATTTATCTATTATTTCTTCAAATTGTGCTTCTGCCCATTCCAGTTCTTCTTTTACCGAAACCGAGAGGTAATCACTTGTGGTTTTTCTTTGTACATAAACCATGCAGATGTTTTTCTTTAAAGCATTTGAAAAAACAATAGCTAAACGCAGACCGTTCAATGATTCCTTTGAAAAATCAATTGGAACTACAATACTTTTACTTTTCATAAAGTTAATTTTGACTTGATTTCAAGAGGCTAATATAAAAATATTTTTTTATTTAAAAATATTTATGTTTGTGAATTATAGAAAAAAGTATGAAATTTATTGTTAATTTTGTTTTTGTTTAATTTTTTTTATGAATGAAAATCTGAACACAGACCCGGAAAATCTGACACAAGTTGATAAGGAATTTGAAAAACTTCTGAGACCTTCGGCTTTTAATGATTTTGTTGGGCAAAGCCAGATTATAGAAAATCTAATAATTTTTGTAAGAGCTGCAAAACAAAGAAATGAAGCTCTTGACCATGTTCTTCTGCATGGTCCTCCCGGCTTGGGTAAAACAACACTTGCGTACATAATTGCGAATGAACTGAACGTAGGAATAAAAGTTTCATCAGGTCCTGTTTTAGATAAACCGGGTGACCTTGCGGGGTTACTTACCAACCTTGGTGAATTTGATGTTTTATTTATTGATGAAATACACCGCCTTAGTCCTGTTGTTGAAGAATATCTGTATTCGGCTATGGAGGATTATAAAATAGATATAATGATTGATACCGGACCTAATGCGAGAAGTGTTCAGTTAAAGCTGAATCCTTTTACATTAATCGGAGCAACTACACGTTCGGGTTTACTTACGGCTCCCCTTAGAGCAAGGTTCGGAATAACTTCACGTCTCGAATATTACGAATCAAAACTTCTGAAAAATATTATTAAACGCTCTGCGGGTATTTTAAATGTTCCATTACTTGAAACCGCAGCAGAAGAAATTTCCCGAAGAAGCCGCGGAACACCTCGTATTTCCAATGCATTGCTTAGAAGAATAAGAGATTTTGCCCAAATAAAAGGCGATGGCACCATTGATGAAAAAATAACACAATATGCTTTAAATGCACTGAATGTTGATGAACACGGTCTCGATGAAATGGATAATAAAATTCTCTCAACAATAATTGATAAATTTAGTGGAGGTCCTGTTGGGATTTCAACCATATCAACCGCTGTTGGCGAGGAAGCCGGTACTATAGAAGAAGTTTATGAACCATTTTTGATACAGGAGGGATACATTTCAAGAACGCCACGCGGAAGACAAGTTACTGAACTTGCTTATAAACATCTTGGAAGAAAATATAATAAACTTCAAAACGGTTTGTTCGGTTGAAAAAAATAAAATTTGCTAAGGGTAATATCGAAAACTACAATCATTTTTCGGGGTCATAAATAAGTTGCATAGTCACACTGTTTACTTTATTTTTAGAAAGCACTTCTTTGATTTTTTTCCTGAGTTTTTTTGTTTCACTCAGCATCATATCGCTTTTTAATTCAATATGACAAAATACCTGAATATCATTGTCGCCGAAATTTATTGCTTTTATTTTAAGTAAGTGTTTTACTTCAGGAAAAGCCTGTATTTCAAATTTAATTTTTGATAAACTTATGTCTTCGGGAACCGAATTCATAGCCGAAAAGAATGCCTGCTTTATTGAATAAAATGTTTCCCTGAAAATTAGTACAGCAATAAAAAAAGTTGCAATGGAATCAACAACGTAATTGTTGTAATAAAAAGAAAAAATTCCGCTGATAACCACTATTACCGAAGAGAATAATCCTAAAGTCTGGTTATTAAAAAAATGTTTGAGTTTTTGACTTTTTTTCGAACTCTTATATAAAAGAAGTATTGAAATAAGGTTTGCAAGAAATCCGGCAGAGCCGAATATAATAACTTTATGCACATCAATATTTCCCTCTGTATCAATTGCCCTGTATGCCTCAACCAAAAATAATGATGTTAAAACAATGAAAAGAATCGCTTTGAAAAAAATAATTATGATTTCAAGTCTTTTTATTTTTAAAGCCGTTTCAAAATTATCTTCGCGTTTGTTTTTTTTACTGATGGAATAATTTATTAAAATGGAAATTACGTAATCTAATTTTTTAAATGCATCTAATGATAATGCAATACTATTAGATAAAACACCAATTATAATTTGTACAACTGAACTAGAAAAATTAAAAATCAAACTTATGATTAAATTCGGATTGTAATAAATGGATTTGTTTCCATAATTACTGTGGTATATATGAGAATGCCCGTTGTTACCGTAGTTATTTTTGTTTTTATTGTCTGGCATTTGTTTTTATTTTTCGGAAACAAATTTATAAATATTTTTTTAACTCACTTAGTTGAAAAATTCCTTCATAAATAGCTTTACCTATAATTACTCCGTAAATATTTTGCTCTGCTGTTTTTTCAATATCATTTATTGAAGAGATTCCGCCGCTTGCAATGAGATTAATATTGGGAAAAGCGGCAATGATTTTTTTATACAAGTCAAATGAAGGTCCTTCAAGCATTCCGTCTTTGCTTATATCGGTGCATGTTACAAATTTTAAATTTTCACTTTCAAAACTTTTAATAAAATCAAAAATTGATATTTTTGTTTTCTCTTGCCAGCCGTGTATTGCAATATTTTCATCTTTTACATCGGCACTCAGAATTATTTTTTCATTTGAATATTTTTTGAGCAGGTTTTTAAAAAGCTCAGGTTGCTTTACTGCCATACTGCCTATATTTACCTGATTTGCTCCACAATCAAAAATAATTTCAATATCTTTTTCAGTTTGAATGCCTCCGCCAAAATCAATAAGCAAAGAAGTTTTTGAAACAATTTTTTCGAGAATATTGTAATTTACCACGCGTTTTTCTTTTGCTCCGTCCAAATCGACCAGATGCAAATATTGCAAGCCCGCATCTTCAAATTGTTTTGCAACTTCAAGAGGATTTGTGTTGTAAATTTTCTTTTGTGAATAATCACCTTTTGTAAGCCTTACACACTTTCCATCAATAATATCAATGGCGGGAAAAATTTTTAACATAATTCAATAAAATTTTTTAAAATTAAACTGCCTTCTTTACTGCTTTTTTCGGGATGAAACTGAACTGCGTAAAAATTGTTTTTATGCAAAGCAGCACTAAATGACAGAATATATTCGCAGCTTGCAATTGAATTTTCATTTAATTCGGCATAAAAACTGTGAACGAAATATACGTAACTTTCTTCAGTTAATCCTTTAAACAAAGGACTTTTTAGATTATAAATATTATTCCACCCTACGTGAGGAACTTTTTGTTTTGGCGGAAATAATTTTATTTTATTTTCAAAAATTCCAAGACACTTCGTTTCGTTTTCTTCCGAATATTTGCAAAGCAGCTGCATGCCGAGACAAATACCAAGTACTGGCTGTTTCAACGAAACAATAATTTCATCAAGTTTCGTTCTTTTCAGACATTCCATTGTGGTGCTTGCTTCGCCAACTCCGGGGAAAATAACTTTATCCGCACTTTTTATTTCCTCTGCATTGTCGGTAAGAACAGTATCTATTCCCAGTCCTTGCAAGGCAAAAACCACCGATTGTATATTTCCTGCATTATATTTTATTATTGCAATCTTCATTCAATTATTCGTTTGTTCATTTATTCGAATGTTCGTTTGTTCGAATGTTCAATTGTTCTTAGAGTTTTCCTTTTGTACTTGGAATATTTTTATTTTTCGGGTCTTTTTTTACAGCCATTTTAATTGATTTTGCAAATGCTTTAAAAATTGCCTCAATTTTATGATGTTCATTTTTACCTTCAGCTTTAATATTCAAATTACATTTTGCAGTATCGGTGAATGATTTGAAGAAATGATAAAACATCTCTGTCGGCATATCACCGATTTTTTCTCTTTTAAATTCGGCATTCCATTCAAGCCAGCTTCTGCCCGAAAAATCTATTGCAACCTGTGCAATGCTGTCGTCCATAGGTAATAAAAATCCATAACGTTCAATTCCTTTTTTATCACCGAGAGCTTTATTGAAAGCTTCTCCGAGTGCAAGTGCAGTGTCTTCAATAGTATGATGCTCGTCAACATGCGTATCGCCTTTCACAATAATTTCCAAATCCAGATTGCCGTGTTTGCCGATTTGTTCGAGCATGTGGTCAAAAAAACCAATGTCTGTTTTAATTTTTGATTTTCCTTGTCCATCAAGATTCAAAAAAATCTTTATATCGGTTTCTTTTGTCTTTCTTTCAACCTTTGACTGCCGCTTTAATTTTATTGTTGTGGATTTTTTCATAAAAAAATTTCAATGTCTGCAAAGGTAAGAAATTTTAAAACGAAGCAAAAAGCGAAAAAAAATATTGTGGAATTTTTTATGTTTAACAAATGGATTTCAAAATAATCTCACAGGATTTTTTAATTTGTTCTTCGGTAATTGTAAGAGGTGGCGCTATTCGCATTGATTGAGCATTAAACAAAAACCAGTCGGTAATAATTCCGTTAGCAATGCAATTTATTATTATTTTTTTATTTAATTTTTCATCACCAAAATCAACAGCAAACATTAAACCCTTGCTTCTTATTTCTTTTATTGAATGATGAACGAGAAGTTCCCTGAATAATTTTTCTTTTTTATTAATTTTTTCAATCAAATTATTTTTTAAAATAAATTCTAATGAAGCAATGGCAGCAGCGCAGCTAACAGGATGTCCGCCAAATGTTGTTATATGTCCAAGTGCAGGATTTTCTGAAAGACAACTCATTATTTTTTTCGATGAGATAAAAGCTCCGAGTGGCATTCCTCCACCTATTGCTTTTGCCAGACAAAGTATGTCGGGTGTAACTCCGAATTGTTCGAACGCAAACAAACTACCTGTCCTTCCGAATCCTGTTTGTGCTTCATCTAATACCAGTAAAGTTCCTGTTTCGGTACATTTTTTACGAAGTTGTTTTAAAAAATCATTTTCGGGAATTATAACTCCTGCTTCACCCTGAATTGGCTCAGCTATAACACATGCAGTTTTACGGGATATATTTTTTAAATCATCAACACTATCAAATTTTAAAAATTTTACATCTGGTAAAAGTGGTTGGAATTTAGATTTGTAATTTTCATTCCCCGTTACACTCATTGCTCCATACGTACTTCCATGATATGAATTTTTAAATGCAATTATTTCCGTTCTTCCTGTATATCTCTTTGACAGCTTTAAAGCACCTTCCACTGCCTCACTACCCGAATTTACAAAATACACCGAGTTCAAATTTTCCGGTAAATGAGTAGAAAGCATTTTAGCAAACAAAACCTGCGGCGATTGCACATATTCGCCATAAACCATAAGATGAGAATATTTACTCAACTGTTTTTTTACTGCATTGCTTACCGAAGTATTACAATGACCTATATTACTAACGGAAATTCCCGAAATCAAATCAATATATTTCTTGCCTTCAATATCGTAAATGTATATTCCTTTGGCTCTTTCCGGCTCAAGCATTATTGGCTCGGAAGATGTTTTCGCCAGATATTGCAGAAATAATGGTTTATGTGTAAGCATTATTTTTTAGATATTTTATTCAGGAATTCAAATGTAGGAAATAAATGGAAATGTAAAAGAAATTGCTAAGTTGTCAGTTTGTTTAAAGCGAACAAGCAATTAAACAATTTAGCAATCCAACAATTTAATCAATCATTAATTTTTTTTTATCTTTGCAACCTTAAAAAAATATCATTTTATATAAAGATGAAAGAAAAATACGCTGAATACAAATCGCTCAACCTACCTTCAATTGACAAGGAAATACTGAAATTCTGGAAAGCTAATAGCGTGTTTGAAAAAAGTGTGGAAACAAGAAAAGGAAAAAAGGAATTTGTTTTTTATGAAGGTCCTCCTTCAGCCAACGGACTTCCCGGGATACATCATGTTATGGCGCGAACCATAAAAGATATTTTCTGCCGCTACCGAACACTTAAAGGATATCTTGTGAAACGCAAAGCGGGATGGGATACACATGGATTACCTATCGAAATTGCAGTTGAAAAAACACTTGGAATTACAAAAGATGATATAGGAAAAAAAATATCTATTATTGATTACAACAATTCATGCCGTAAGGATGTAATGAAATATAAAGACAAGTGGGATGAAATTACCATAAAGCTCGGATTCTGGCTCGACCTTGAAAATCCTTACATTACTTTCGATAATAAATATATAGAATCTGTCTGGTATTTGCTGAAAGAACTTTATAAAAAAGAACTTTTATATAAAGGTTATTCTATTCAGCCGTATTCACCTGCCGCAGGCACCGGTTTGAGCACGCACGAACTTAATCAACCGGGATGTTATAAAAATGTTAAGGATACTACAATTGTTGCTCAGTTTAAAATTGTAAAAAATGAACATCCTTTAATTTCCGAATTATTTAAAAATCATTCCGGTGATGTTTTCTTTCTTGCATGGACAACAACTCCATGGACATTGCCTTCAAACACGGCACTTGCCGTTGGTAAAAATATTGATTATGTTGTTGTAAAAACTTTTAATCAGTATAATTTTAAACCGGTTACTGTTATTCTTGCAAAAGCCCTTATGAATAATTTCTTTTCTGAAAAAAATTCAGAATTAAAAATTGAAGAATATCAAGAGGGACAAAAAGAAATTCCGTTTCAGGTTATTGGTGAATATAAAGGAAGCAAACTCGACGGAATGCGTTACGAACAATTGATGCCATACTCTCAGCCCACTGATGGCGATGCTTTTAAAGTTGTAATAGGTGATTTTGTTTCTACCGAAGATGGAACAGGCATAGTTCATATTGCACCGAGTTTTGGTGCCGATGACTTTCGCATGAGCAAATTATACGGATTAGGTTCTCTCACAATGGTTGATAAACAAGGAAAATTTATTGAAACAATGGGAGAATTTGCAGGAAAATTTGTGAAAAATGAATACAAAGAAAATTATGACCCGAAAGAAAAAACCATTGACGTTGATATTGCAATAAAATTAAAAGAAGAAAATAAAGCATTTAAAATAGAAAAATACGAACACTCCTATCCACATTGCTGGAGAACCGACAAGCCGATATTATATTATCCTCTCGACTCGTGGTTTGTGAAGACCACCGCATTGAGAGAAAAAATGCTCGAGTTAAATAATACAATCAACTGGAAACCGGCTTCTACGGGAACAGGACGTTTTGGCAACTGGCTTGAAAATATGGTTGACTGGAATTTATCGCGTTCACGATACTGGGGAGTGCCTTTACCCGTTTGGAGAAGCGATGATGGTAAAGAAGAGCTGTGTGTTGGTTCTGTTGCCGAACTAAAAGAAGAAATTGAAAAGTCAATTAAAGCAGGATTCATGAAGTCAAATCCTCTCGGTGATTTTGCTCCAAATGATTTTTCCAAAGAGAATTATGAAAAATTTGATTTGCATCGTCCGTTTGCCGATGAAATAATTCTTGTTTCCCCGTCAGGTAAAAAAATGTTCAGAGAAACGGATTTGATTGATGTATGGTTCGATTCCGGCTCAATGCCTTATGCACAATTTCATTATCCTTTCGAAAATAAAAATTTAAAAGAATATTTTCCTGCCGATTTTATTGCCGAAGGTGTTGACCAGACAAGAGGATGGTTTTATACATTACACGCAATTGCCGTAATGGTATTCGGTTCGGTGGCATATAAAACCGTTGTTTCAAACGGATTGGTGCTTGATAAAAATGGAAATAAAATGTCGAAACGACTTGGCAATGCGGTAAATCCCTTCGAAACAATTGAAAAATACGGCGCTGATGCCACTCGCTGGTACATGATTACAAACTCACAGGTATGGGATAATCTCAAATTTGACACAGACGGTATTTCCGAAATCCAAAGGAAATTTTTTGGTACACTTTATAACACTTATGCATTTTTTGCACTTTATGCAAACATTGATAATTTTAAATATTCCGAAGAAGAGATTCCTGTTCCCGAGCGACCTGAAATTGACCAGTGGATTATTTCAACTTTAAATTCACTGATAAAAGAAGTTGATGAAGCATATTTTAATTATGAAGCCACAAAGGCAGGCAGAGCCATACAATATTTTCTTGATGGACATTTGAGTAACTGGTATGTTCGACTTTGCCGCAGACGATTCTGGAAAGGCGAATACAGCAAAGATAAAATAGCAGCGTATCAAACTCTTTACAAATGTCTTGAAGTTATTGCTCAGCTTTCTTCTCCACTTGCACCATTTTTTATGGAAAGAATATTTCTTGATTTGAATGAAGTTACAAAAAAATATAATGTTGAATCAATTCATTTGACGGACTTTCCAACATTCAATAAAAAGCTTATCAATAAAGAACTTGAAGAAAAAATGGAAATTGCCCAGAAAGTTTCTTCAATGGTACTTTCGTTAAGAAAAAAAGTTAATATAAGAGTGCGACAGCCTTTGAGCAAAATTTTAATTCCTGCAACAGATGAAAAATTTATTAAAAAAATAAAATCTGTAGAAAATCTAATATTATCCGAAACCAATGTTAAAGAGCTTGAAATTATAACCGACATAGGTGATAAGGTTATTAAAAAAATAAAACCGAACTTCAAAATTCTCGGACCCAAGTATGGTAAACAAATGAAAGATATTGCCAATGCTGTAAATAATTTCAGTCAGCTCCAGATAAATAAAATTGAAACCGAAGGTAAATTTGAACTGAAAGATTTGAATATAGAAATTACACCCGAAGATGTTGATATCACAACAGAAGATATACCCGGCTGGCTTGTAACCAATGATGGCAGCATAACAGCTGCTCTTGATATAACCATAACCGAAAAACTCCTTGAAGAAGGAATTGCACGTGAAATGGTGAACAGAATCCAGAACCTTAGGAAAGACAGTGGTCTTGATGTAACTGATAAAATAATTCTAAAAATACAAAAACATGATAAAATAAATAGTGCAATTAAAAATAATTTATTGTATATTTGTACTGAAACTCTGACAGCTACGTTGGATTTAGTTGATGCGCTTGATAAATCCGATGCCGTTGTGTTGGAAATTGACGACAATGCAGAAACATTAATATCTATTAATAAAAAATAAAAAATGATGAAAAAAAATCAGGAAAAACAGGAAAAGACCAGATATTCAGATAAGGAACTTCAAGAATTTAAAAATATTATTTTAAAGAAACTTGAAGAAGCCCGCAATGACTTGCAATTACTGGTAGAAAACTATACTTCGAAAAACAACGACACAAATGATACTTCTCCTACTTTTAAAATTCTTGAAGAAGGTGCTCAGGTATTAAGTAAAGAAGAAAATGCACAATTGGCTGCCCGCCAATCAAAATTTATAAAAGGACTTGAAGCGGCATTAGTAAGAATTGAAAACAAAACATTCGGAATTTGCCGTGTAACAGGAAAATTAATACCTAAAGAACGCTTAATGCTTGTTCCTCATGCTACTTTAAGCATGGAAGCTAAAAAAGAACAGTATAAAAATCAGGAAGCTGTCACTGTAACAAGTACAAGCGAAGAAGTAGAATAAAATCAGTACTTCAAGTACTTGAAATTATTAGAAAACATGTCTTTCATTAATTACGAATAAAGAAGATATTCATGCAGAAGCTAAAATTACTGTGGAAACCGGTTGCGATTATTTTTTTTATTTTATTGATTGACCAGATTTTTAAAGTTTGGATAAAAACTCATTTTTTTCTTGATGAAGAAACAACTGTTATCAAAAATTTATTTTATCTTCATTTCACAGAGAACAACGGAATGGCTTTCGGTTATGAATTTGGAGGAATATACGGAAAACTTATTCTCAGTACAGTTAGATTAATTGCTGTAGTTGCTATTGGATGGTATTTATATGTTCTTTGCATTAATAAAGCTTCAATAGGTTTGATTGCAGGGTTTTCATTTGTTCTTGCAGGTGCCCTTGGAAATATTATTGACAGCTTATTTTATGGCTTGTTGTTCAACGAAAGTACATATTTTCAGATAGCTGAATTTTTACCAAACAGCGGAGGATATGGAACTTTTCTGCATGGCAAAGTTGTTGATATGCTTTATTTCCCCGTTATAAAAGGACATTTTCCCGGATGGTTTCCTTTATGGAAAAATGAAATGTTTACTTTTTTTCGTCCTATTTTTAATATCTCCGATTCATCAATTACAATAGGTGTTATTTATATGATTCTTTTTCAGAGGAAATTTTTTGTACAAACGAAAAGTTTGGAAAACGAAGTGAATAATTCTTCCGAAGATAAATAGATTGAGTTTATTGGAGTAGTTATTGTTCAAACTCATATAGTTTTGCCGGCCAATTATCGCTTTCTCCAATCTGATGGATTATTTTAAAACTATACGGATATTTCATGATTATAGTATATATGTATCTTTGAATAGTATTACTGATTCCTGTAGTTTCTTCGTCTTTTTTGTTTTTTGCTTTTGTAATATCAACATCTATTAAATATTTTATTTTATTTCTTTTAAAATAATTATATAACGAATCCGGAATTAAACAATTAAATTGTTCATTTGCTTCATACATACTTTCAATATTATTGGAAAATTCTATGTTATTTCTTTTTAAAAAATTAATTGAAGCAGTATCTTTTTCGAAGTCATAAATATTAATTCTGGAGTTTTCACCAACAACTATAATCTTTAAAAACCGAGCAACTTTAATGCTTATTTCCGGTTTATTCTTAAAAAACGCACTGTTTATTAAATAATAAATTTTGTTGTCTTCTTTTAATTTTTTAATTGTTTCTTTAAAATTAAATTTTGGAAACTTTGAAATTCCATAAAACTTTCTGCCATTTCCGTATATAAATGACATGGATGGTTTTCGGACTGCAATCACAGCATCTTTCGGTAAATTCTCCGATGCCCAATTACTCATTTTTAAATAATTTACCAAGTTTGTTGTATAGCCATAGTATTTATCGCCATCAATATTTTTCTTTAGTATAGGAATATTATTATTTACATTTATAAATGTTTGTTTCAGTTCAAATAATATTAAAAATAAAAATACTACAGGAATAAATATTTTCAGAAAAGAAAAATCTTTAAGCTTCGACAGCTCATACATTGCAAAGAAAAACAAAAGAAACAAGAAAGGAACAAATATTAAAATCAATCTTGGTTGGTCCCAAAGTGTCTGTAAAATAAAAAAAGTAACAACTAATGAAATAAACGAATAAATTGAAATAAACTTCAGATATTTATTTTTTTTAAAAGCGAAATAAAACGAAAAAAAAAGTGCAATACAAACGAAAATAGTTAGAAAAACATTTGTAGTATCTGATTCTATTGATTGCAATCCTAATATTTTAAATAGATTTTTAGATAAATAAAGATTTGAATTATCGAAAAAACGCGTAATAAAACCTGATATATTTTCTTGTCCTTTTAATTTATCATAAGGGTCTTTCTGAAGCAATACACTGAATTGTCCTCCGTATTGTGTTTGTGATAAATTCCAATAAATTATTTTATAAAAAGAATAGGGTATTTGAAAAATTAAAAATGAAAAAAAAGAATATAACACATTCAAATAATTTTTGTTAATTAAAAAGAAGATTATAACAGCAATTAAAAAACAAATACCTATATTTCTGGTATTACTTAATAAAAACATAAACAAACCAAATATAAGCCACGTTTTCCATTGTGTTTTAAAATTATTCTGACCTTCTTTTGATTTATCAAGTATTTTGAAGAAAAAATAAATTGTTATTATTTGAATGAGCATATAGAATGCTTCGCTGTACGTTGTGCTTGCATAAAAAAGAATATAATAATTTATTGCCGTAAAAATTATTGTATATAAAAGCAAAGATGAGGAAACTTTGTTTTTAAAAGTATAATAAAATAATATCAAACATCCGATAGTAAAAAAGTAAGATATGATTTTAAAAACAAATACATTGATGCCGAAAATAAACATGGGAAAACCAAGGAAAATAGGATATAAAGAACCATGCCATGTCGGAAATATTTCACCCGATAAAAAATCTTTTGCACTCATAATATAGTCCGAGTCATCAGCGCCTTCGTCAATTTTTATATTAAATAATAAAGCACCTAAAATAATTGTTGCAACTACTGCACTTAAAAAAAGTGTTTTATTGTATTTTAAAAAAAAGTTATCTGTTTCTGCAAGAAAATCATTATTTGCGGCAGTATTAGTCTTATTTTTAACAATAAGTTTTTGATTCTTTGCTTTTATGTTATTTTTTTCTTTTTTACTCATTTTTATTAAAAATAGAAAATTATCACCAGACATTTCTGTAATATATCCTATAAAAATCAATGTTTCTATTTTAGCGAATCAAATTGCCAATTTGATTTTTTCAGCAATTTCAGTGAATTCTTCTTTAGTTAAAGTAAGTTTTGGATGTGCAAAATTCATATCACCGGGGCGGTTTAATGGTATAAGATGAATATGAGCATGCGGTACTTCAAGTCCTTCAACCACTACACCAATTTTTTTGCATTTAACAACTTTTTCTATTCCTTTCGATACTTTTTTTGCAAAAAGAAAAAATTCTTTATATATATTATCTTCAATATCAAAAATATAATCAATTTCCTTTTTCAATATAACAAGAGTATGTCCTTTTGTTAAAGGAAATATATCGAGAATTGCGATAAATTTATCGTTCTCGGCTACTTTGTATCCGGGAATTTCATTATTTATAATTTTTGTAAATATTGAAGGCATGACTTTAAATCTTAAAACGTTTGTAGTTTGTTGTTCGTTGTTGTTTTAACTTTAACGACACCACAAACCTTTTAAACCACAAACTTATTTACTGATTTTAACTATTTCAAGTTTTATTTTACCGGCGGGAGCATCTACTTCAACTTTATCTCCAACTTTTCTTCCAAGTAAAGCTTTACCTATCGGAGAATTAATTGCAATTTTTCCTGTTTTTAAATCAGCTTCATTTTCCGAAACAAGAGTATATTGCATAGTTTTTCTGTTTTTTGTATTTTTTATAGTAACAATTGACAATATCATTGCTTTGGAAGTGCTTATCTTTGATTCATCAATTATTCTTGCATTACTTATTATTTCCTCGAGTTTTGAAATTTTCATTTCAAGCATACCCTGTGCGTCTTTTGCGGCATCATATTCTGCATTTTCACTTAAATCACCCTTGTCTCTGGCTTCAGCAATTTGTTTTGAAATCAAAGGTCTTTCAATACTTGTCAAACGCGTTAATTCTTCTTTAAGTTTTTTTAACCCTTCTGCGGTATAATAATTGATTTTTGTCATAATCCGAAAGTTTTATGGTAAATAGAATTAAAAAAGAATCCCGATAAACTCAGGACCCTTTTTCTTAAAAGCAACAAAATTAATACTTTAATTTGAATTTTACAAATTTATTCTTACTCCAATACTATGTGAACCATCAAAGGGATTTGTTGCCCGGTAAGAATAATCAAGTTCGAAAAACGAACTTCCTTTATCTTTGCTTTTTTCTTTTTCTTTGCTGCTGAGAGGAACCCGCAAAGTAAAGCCGGCAGCCAGACCTGTGAAAACTGTAGTCCTGTCACTTGCTTTGGTGATACCTTTTTCATATAAGTAACCTGCTCTCAGCATAAAATATCTGCTGAATCCAAATTCCAAGCCGCCACTGTACTGGTCTTTTGTAAATGAATTTGAAGTGAAACATAAAGCAGGAGTTAACCTGTAATTTTCTTTAATGTTAATGTCATAAGCAAAGCCGATATTTATCAAAGAAGGAAGTTCAAAATCCTGTGAGCGCTGTGAGATAGCCATTGTATATGAAGAACCGGGAGCGTCAGACCTGAAAGTTAATCCGTCACCGTTATATTTCATTCTTGTTCCTACATTTTTTAAGGCAATTCCGAATTTAACATTATCGGTAGGACCGGTAACATATTGTATTCCGGCATCAATAGCAAGTCCCATTCCTTTCATATCGGAAATCTGTTCGGAGATTATCCTGAAATTAATTCCCCCGTAGATACTGTTGGAAAATGCTTTTGCATAAGAAACACCAATATTTGTAAAAGTAGGAGAAAATTCACCGAGTCCTCCTTCCGGTTGGTCAACGGTTGTAATCATAATATTGCCGAAATTCATCAGCATCACTCCTAAACCAAGCACACCGGTTTTGCCTACTTTTTGTGTTATACCAAAAGAGTTTATGTTTACATCACTTCCTTTCAGCCATACAGTATGAGCAAATAATATTTCGGTTTTTTTTGTAAAAGCAGTACCAGCAATATTCAGATACATGCCTTCCAAACCTCTCACACAACCGCTATTTGCACCAGCCCATCCGGAACTTCTTGCCCATGGGTTAATTAATAATTCTCCGGCACCTGCCTGACCTGCTCTGTCGGGATTTCCGGCTTTTGCAGTATTGTGTGCCGAAAATACTACTAATCCAATTATTGCAAATGATATTAATACTTTTCTCATAAATATATTTTTTTATTCTGTTAAATAATAAAAAATCAAATTATTAATTTCATAATTAAAAATTTTCAAGGTCAATCGGTCTTAAAGCTCCGTACCATTTAATGGTTCTTTCGCAAACTCCGTCAATATTTACATGTATGATATATAAACCGCTGGCAATAGGAATACCCGCAGTATTTTTCAAATCCCAGTCAATGGATGTTTTTTCTTCATCTTTATTAAAACGTCTTACTAAAACTCCATTTACAGTATATATTGAAATTTGACATTTTTTCGGAAGATTAATAATTTTTACCCTGTTATCTGCCTGGCTTGTTTCATAACCCGAGAATCCGTAATAAGGGTTAGGGACAATACCTATTAAATCGCATGCAGTTTTTGCAGTTGGCAGGTCATTTTTAACTGTTGCTATATCCGATGTTGAGAAACGATAAGCCGGAAAATTATTATTTATCGGACCGCTGCCATAATTATAATAAACCCTTGTTGTATCAACCGGTCCGCCTGTTTGTGTATATGCCCATTTTTCAGATTCTCCGTTTCCTGATATAGCATAATTCTTCTGATAAGGTTTTATAACTCTAATTCGTATTTTAGCTTCATTTGACAACCATTCCTGCCCTGGCATTGCAAGAGGTATTCCAACCCACATTGCCGATTCAAGTGCCATAGCAATGGTATCTTTATGCTTTGTGGTTCCTACAGATGGTTCTGAGAACTTTGTGTAAAGCCATTTTCCATAATCATAAGAAGGAGAAATTTGCCATTTGAATTTGTGTGTAAAGTATTTGGAATGTCCAAAAACATAAATATAGTGTTTACCTCCAAATATAACAGGCGCATTAAGTCCCAATTTTGCCAAAATATTGGAAGTGGGGTTAAACAGCATATCTCTTCCGTTATCACTTATCTGCCATGAATCTTCACCGAATACAATATTCAATCTTTCGCCTGTTTCAACATTTATTGCATAACCGGGGAACCAACTCATACCGTTGGCAGATATAAAATTAGGACTGTTTGGGTCGGTGCTTGCTGTATTTGAAGGGTCTGTATTGCCATTCTTATCAACTGATTTATGCTTTCGGATATCAAATACATTTGCATTTCCTTCTGATAAGGAAAAGTCATCGCACATTTCAATTACAGGACATCTTGACCATTTACTTTTATCGGGTGTTAAAACAATATCTACACCCGCAAGATTTTTCATGAGGATTTTTGAAAGTGAACTTTGAAGTTCCCTGTATTGTGGACCGCCGGCATATTGCCAACCATCTCCAGAGTTATAATGCGAAGTGAAGTAATATGGAGCCCATGTTCCTCCCGAATAAAAATTTCCATTTACCAAAACAGTTTGTTGTACCAATTTTTCAAAAACCTGATTCGCATCGCCTGAGTAATCACAATCTAATCCACAATTAGATGTTGCAGTACCACTTCTTATCCAATTAAATGAACCTGGAATTCCGTCAATATCGGGAACACCGCTTAGCCATTTTTTTGTACTATCGGCATAAGTTATTGACGACATTATTACACCGTTATTATAATTATCTACTATGTTGGCATTTCCCCATAAAAGATTATAAAAATAAGTACTTCCTATTATTGCAAGAGGATTCTGCTGAATAGTAACAGATAAGCCGATTTCAGGAATGAGTTGTTCATTTGAAACTTTTATGGTCTTTTCCGAATTATAAACCGCTCCTGTAGTTTCGTTTATTAAATTCCACGAAGCAAGGTGAATTGAATCAAGTTTAGCGTTAGGTGGTGTAGTTATTATATCCATATTAAATTTTAAAAGAAAGCTTGCATTAACAACATTAAGCGGGTCAATTACCTGAACTGTTATCGGACCATGACTGTTTTTATAAGTTGGGGTATAACAAATTGCAGGTGGTTGGCTTTTTGAAAGAATTTCGTTTATTGATTCATCAGTTAGGTCAAGATATTGGTCGGTTTGACCAACATTTAAATAACCACTGCCTTGTCCTTCTATTCTTGTAATTTTTGGTCCATATCCATATTCTGAGTTTTGAATTGTTCCGCCTGCTTCAGGTGCCGGTTTATGCGGTATTGCAGAATAAGGTGTTATTGATTTCCCTGTTGAAGTTTTTCTGCCTGCGAGATATGGTATTTTCTGACCACCAAGACCTGCACCGGTAAGAACATCCTGTTGCGTAGGGTCGGTTGAGTACTTTGCATATTGATTATATGCATAAGCAATTGCAATAAAATAATATGTTTTATGATTTACAAGGTTGTCGTTGCCAGTAGCAAATCTATCGGAAAGTATTCTGAAAGAATGTCGTATCCCTTTATTTTCTCCATTTACTTTTTCTTTAGGCACATCGGCATTTAAACTCAAATCCTGCTCATAATTAATTAATCTTGAAACTCCGTCTTTGGTGTCGCATTGAGCAACCAATCTTGCATAATCGGGGTCGCTAAGCTGAGTAACAGAAACAGATTGGTCTTTAACCTGGTAAATCTGGTATCCCTGAAAATGAAATTTTGTATCATTGGTTATAGTTTTGTTTACATTAACTCCAGGTTTTGTAATAGTATTACCTCTATCTGTATCATTAACAACATAAGATATAGTTACACTGCCGGAAATATTATATTTCCCTTTATTTACAAGTGTAACAACACCATTACCTGTTCTAATGCCTTCAGAAGTTAATAATGTATGAGCGGAATCTTCGTATAAGCGTACTTTTATTGAACTGGAGGAATCAATTAAAGTCCAGTATAATTTTGCTTGATTTTTATAATTAAAATTGGTAAGTACCCAATTAGAGCATTGATTTTTAGTATCACCAGTTACCACTATTGTTGTTGTATCTGTAGTAGCATATTCGTATTTATCACGAATTTGAGGGTCTTTTTCTTCATATAATTCATCATAGTTATTAGAACTTGATTTATTGGATATTGTTAATATCAATTCTTTATCAAGTTCCTGAATAGTTAAATCAGGAGCATCGGGTCCGTCAACAACTTTAAAACAGTTGTCAAACAACCTCTGGCATTTATCGTCAACAATTTTAAGAAGTTCAACTGAAGTCCAGTTATCACCCTGAGTAGCTTTTGCCCAAGGAATACCCACAGTAATATAATTAACCGCACCCGGTTGAAGAGTAAAAGGACCTGATGATTCCATAAATCTTCTGTCGGAAGGTACATTACCCATAACTTTTTCTGTCCAATTATCAGCATTGCAAACGGGAGGTTTACCATCTGTTCCCCAGTGATATTGGTCGGTGTTGCCCGGAAACATAAAATTAGCATTGGGTCCGCAGGTATTATCGTGTCCGTTGCCTCCGTATTGCATGCGCATACCATCTCTCCATATTCCTCTCATAAGGTTATATATTTCGGCAATTTTATCAGGGTTGCCAATAGGAGAATTAACGTTATTATGGTACAGAAATCTTTGCATACCGAGACGCTCATTATCTACAATAGTATCTTGAAAATTAACTCCATTAATACCATTCCATGCAGGGTCGCCAGAAGCAGGAGTGTGTCCAGTACTAAAAGTAAAAGCATCTAATTTGTTATTATTATCCATATATGGACCCTGGAAATAGTCAACCCCAACTGCAGGCGGAATACCTTGATAAGCCAATTCCCCTGAAGAGGGAGAATCTTCCAAATCACCATTATAACAATATCCCAAACCTCTTGTAACATCGCAGCCAACAAAATCGTCCCATCCGCCGCCCAAATCGGGGTCAACCCACTGGCAGAAATAAGTGCTTGTGAGCGTGTAAGTTGAACGGTTGATTAACTGGTAATTATAAAAAGTCATATTATTTATTTCATCGTTGGTGGCGAAAGCAAATGCCTGCGCTCTTATTTCCATTCCTATTGGTTGACCTTTCATTTCGGAATGAATGTTTCCGTTATCATTAAACACCCACCACAAAGTTTCGTCTCCGAAAACCAGATTATCTCCATCACCTCTTTGGTGGCAGTCAACTCTATTTTTTTGTTTAAAAGTAACCGGGTCTATTCCAAGGTCATAATAAGGATAATCTCCTAGTTCAGGATGGTATTCAAAATCTCCATCAATATCATAATATGGTGCTAAAAATTTATCAGTTATTTCGGTGCTTGTACAGTTTCCGATTTCGGAGGGATAATTACCGGGCCATTCACGTATAGATTGTGGCATATCAGCACCTGTTTTTTTATTAACAACAAAATCCAATACATCGGCTTTAGTAATTCTGAAATGTTTGTCAAATTTCTGGCACATTGAAGCATCAATAGCAGCAGTACCATCGTGTGTCAAGGGACCTGTCCAGAAATCGTTTCCGGAAGTTCTATATAATAATGCGGCTCCCTTTAACTGGTTGTTGGCATCAATACCTGCCATCCAAAGCGATGAGGAATACATAGAACTTATACCGCTTCCTTTTGGGATTTCATATTGAGGACGACTTTGTAAATCCCACCACATATCACCACCTGTGTTGATACGTGCTTTTACATTATTAAGAGCAAGTGTGGAACTTCCGTTTGGCGGCTTGCATGCAATTGCTCTTATACCTTTTGAGTTATTGGTATTTGTAGTTGGGTTGGCTTGCTTTCCGCTAGAATTTAAAGGGTAATTTGGTTTTTCTGCATTCACTCCTTTGAGCAGCATTAAACTTATTAAAATAATTAATGCTATTTTTATTTTTATTTTCATAATTAATTTATTTAAAATTTTGTTCAAACTATAATTAACAATTTAAAAATTAAGCGATACTCCTAATCTAACCAATCTTGGTATTCCGTAACAGGCAGGATTATCCACTTTAACAGAATACAAATCCTGAAAAGACAACGGGTTGTAGGAATCTTGAATTGCCTGTTGATATTCCGGTGCTGTCAGATATCCATCGTCATTAGGAATACCTGTAGCTCTATAAACATAAACTATGTTCTTTATATTTAAAATGTTTGTAACAACTACATAAACATTCACAAATAACTGTTTGCCACCCTTCATGGGTTTCAGGTCAATATCCCTGTCAATTCTTACATCTAGTCTTGTCTGCGAAGGCATTCTTGCTCCGTTAATCATTCCTTTAAGGGATGGTGTTTTTCCTGAACCACCGATTTGTGCCTCTTCAGTAACCTGGCTTTGCTTGCTGTATGGTGTTCCTGATGCCCAGTTAATTGTAAAGTTTGCTCCTGTATTTTGAAGCAATAATATTGTTTTTGTTTTATCGGTGCCTTTTATTTTCTTTGTAATTTTTGGTCCATTATATTCTTTACCGGTTCCGTAACGATAATCAACCACTATTGAAATATTGTGGCGACGGTCGTAATCAAGCGGTTGCAGATTTCTTAAATTAGGTAACCCTGCTGCAGCTAAACTTCCACTGGTAGCTGCATTTGAGCCGGTACCATCGGCAAACTGCAAGGTATAACTTGCTTTCAGCAAAACATTTCCGGTTCTTCTGAGGTCGTAAGCTAAAGTTAATCCTTTTACAGTACCGAAGTCAATATTTGTATATGTTACGTAATTAACAGGATAAGCACCGGACAAAAAAGTTTCCTGAACCATATTTCTTAATTCACGATAATAAGTAGATATTTTCAAAGACGAAGTATTGCTTATTTTTTGCTGGAATCCTACTTCGTAGTCAATTGTTCTTTCGGGTTTCAAGTCAGGGTTATTCAGTGGCCATAGCCCCATTTGCCTGATAAACAGATATTGGGTTGGATTCAGAGCCGCTTGGTTAGTATTAGGACGTTTTGTCAATTCATCATAATGAGCAAAAAATAATGCTTCGTCGGAAATAGGGAAAGAAAAAGCAATACGAGGCATAAAGTTTATTTGTGGTTCATAATCTTTAAATGCTTTGGCACTTACTTCAGGTCCCTCGGGGTCAACAAGGTATGGATTAATAACTCCATTTGAAAGCAATATTCCAGGGTCCTGAATTATAGCTCCATCTTTATTGTACCATGTGTTATCATTTCTGTATCCCATAATTGACGTAGGAGTTTTTGCATTATCAACATAAACAACAAAATCGTCCCCGATATTTGAAGGATGAGGACCGAGGTCGGTTACTTCTTTTTTTGTTTTAGCTTCACTCAATAAATATTTATCTTTTAAAACTTTCTGGTTTGCATCAAATCTGTCAAGACGGATTCCTACGTTAAATATCAAATCGTTGAAAGCAAATTTATCCTGAATATAACCGGCAGTATAAATTGGCTGATAAGGAGCTATTTCTCTTTTGTAATATCCTAATTGGTCTTTAGCAGTGAAAAAATCGTCAAGTGTCGGGTTATTTTTTAAGATATTACCTTTGTAATCATAACCTCTGTACCCAACATATCCGCGATAGGGAGAAGTAACAAGATTGCCATTATACAATAATTCATCGGCGCTAAACATATCAATAGAGAAAGTGCTTGGGTCATAAGAATCAACATCAATCCAGTCAGTCCCATTAATAGGCAGTCCAAGTTTTTTTCTTAAATTAATATCGAAAAATGATTGCGAACTTGCATCGTAAATATGGTCATAATTTATAGTATCTAAAAATACAGTTCCTGTTTCGTCATAAACAGGATGAGGATTGTTTTTGTCAAGTTGTACTATATGTTTATTTGCAAGCTGCCTCATCAAAGTCCATAAACCAGTAGGATTTACTCTCCATGACCTGTAAGTTCTTTGTTCGTATAAGAATCCAAGTGTGATTGCATGATTTTTTATATCAGCAGAACCCGAAGCATTTATACTAACTTGACTGGTATTACCATAATCATAAAGGTTAAACTGGGTTCCTGTATTGTTCCACAAATTATAAGCTGTCGGCACACCATCACCGTTTAATAAGCCACCTCTGAAAGATTGAACAATTTCTTTCATTGGAATTCCGCCAGGGAAAAAATCATATATGTCTTGCGTATAATTAGCTAAGTCGCTGTTTATATCACTTCTTTCAAAAGTATAATTATAAACCTGGTCACCTTGGTATAACCATCCATTTTTTCCGGTTACTTCATCGGTATCGTGTATATAATTTTTTCTCATGTATGTTTTAAATTTGCCGATATAACCGTAATCGAACAATTTGTTTTTATGATTGTATGATTCATCTCCTGTGTTAGTTCTTGAGTAATCTGCATTTATTGAATAATAAATATTTTTTATCAGCGCCTTCTTTTTTGTTCTACTGGTATCGGTGTTTGCAAATCTCTGTGTGAATTTTCCATAAAATGCATAAGTATTGCTTTTTGACAAACCGTTATTTTCGGAATTCATAATATTATTGTTATTGCTGACAGCTCTCCATCGGTTAAGTTCAAACCTGCCACCAAAAGTAAGATTGGTATTGGGTGTTGTTTTAATATCAATTTTCCCGGCAAGAGAGTACTTTTTAATACCCGCATTTTCTCTGTATTTAACCTTTTCCAAACTGTCTTTAGTAAGAAATTCGGAATTCAGAAATGGTTGGTATTGTTCGTTTTTTATTGAAAAGTAAACCGGATTTTTTTCAATTCTGTCGAGCACACTTTTTTTTGCCCTCCAGATACCGATATAAGAAGGATTTTCGTCGGCTGCGGTAGTGGCGTCTCCGGCAAGGAAAAATCCCAATAAAGAAGAAGTTTTTGCTTTATTTTTTAATAATGGTCCCTGCAAGCTGAAATTTATAGAGTTATATCCTGTTTTATCAATAATTTCGGAAGTAATTAATTCCAATCCTCCACCCCATTGACGCGAGGGTCCTTTTGTAGTAATGTTAATAACACCGCCTGTAGCGTCACCGTATTGTGCGGGAAGTCCTCCGGTAATAACAGAAATCTGTTCTATTGATTGGGCAGGTAGAGCCACATTTGTTGTAGTTACTTTAACACCGTCAATGTAAGTAACAGTTGCATCGCCACGGGCACCTCTGATGCTTCTTACATCTCCTGATTGAACAACACCTCCCACTGTGGCAACCACTGAATTTGCATCGCGTCCTGCCATTTTTGAAATTTGTTCGGATGTAGCAGTTTCTCCCGATGCTGTTTCATCTTTTGAAATTAAAGGTACTTTATAATCGGTAACAACAACTTCTTTGATGTTAACAGCAGTTTTTGTAAGTTTCATTTCAACAAATGTAATTTTATCCGAATTTATAATAACACCATTCAATTGCTGGGGTTGATAACCCACATACGATGTTTTTATATTGTACTTCCCCGGAGGAATAGGTTTAATAGTAAAATTACCATCGAAGTCCGTAGTTGTTCCGCTAACCTGCCTGCCGCCGGCTTCCATAACAACATTAGCAAAAGGTATAGGTTCTTTAGTTTCGTTATCGGTAATTTTTCCTTTTAATGTACCTGATTGCCCAAATATCTGGATATTTGTTGCTAATACTACTGCAATTGTGTAAAGTACTTTTTTAAACATAGCGTATTTTTTTTCTTATTAATTTGCATTAAAATATAAGGGGGTAAAATTAAAAATAAATTAAAATATTTTCCAAAATTATTTTTTATTTTATATTAAAAATTATTTATTATCTTGCCATTCTTGACTTTTTATATTTTTATTATAATTCCCGGACACTCTAATAATTCTCCTTGTTTTTATATTTTTCAAAAAACTTACATCTCACATTGTAAAAATAAATATTTTAAAAGCAATAAAAAACAAGTAATAAGTGAACGGTCGTTTTGGACAAGTTTTCGGTATATTTAAAAAAGTTTATGGATAAAAATCAAAGATTATTTATTATATCAATTATTGCTTCTCTTTTTCTTCTTGAGACAGGTATAATAGTTTCATCAGCCATAACAATGCTTCCGCCGTCAGTACGCATATATGTTTTTACATATTTTAAATTAATAAGATGTGATTTATGAGGACGTATGAAATTATAACCGCTGAGTAATTCTTCAAAATCTTTTAGTGTTTTTGAAACGAGCATTTTCTTTCCGTCCAAAAAATAAAAATTTGTATAACAATCTTCTGCCTTACAATGAATGATGTTATCTATATCAACCACATGCATTCCTTCAAAGGTTGAAAGCACAATTTTTTTGAAATGGCTGTCAGTATTTTTAGTGTTTTCAAGAAGGACTTTAATATTGGGTTTATTTGATATAGAATTTTTTTTACTTTCAAATTTTTCAAGGGAACTAATGAGGTCTTCGGGGTCGATGGGTTTGAGCAAATAATCTAATGCGCTGTATTTAATAGCTTTTATTGCATATTGGTCGAAAGCAGTTGTAAATATCACTTCATAATTTATATCGTGAGTTTCTTCAAGGAGCCGGAACCCAGAGCCATCAGGCATTTGAATGTCGAGAAATATCACATCAAACTCGGTGTGTTTTTTCATTTCTTCAATTCCGCTTTTATAACCATCTGCCTGCCCGACAATTTCAACGTTTTTACAATATCTGCATAAAAGACCGCTAAGTGCATCTCTTGAAGTTTTTTCGTCATCAATTACAATTGCTTTAATCATAATTTGTTGATAAGTTTATTGTTTGTCGTTTGTAGTTATGTGTTTTTCAGGTAATATACCTTAAACGGCTACATTGTCATATTGTTAAATTGCTGATTGACTTTTAACAATTAAACAATTTAGCAATTCTATTTCAGCAAAAGCTGAATTTAAAACCGTTTGTAGTATAATATAATTTTATCTTTTAAACAACAAACTAATTTTAATTATTTTCAAAAATAAACATAATAAAGTAATAAGCAAAAAAATGTTAAATTGTTGAACTCGGTATTTCATACTTCAATTCTTCATAATTCCCGAAGCGGAAGAGTGATTGTTACTTTTGTTCCGGATGGATTTTTGTTTTCATCATAAAGGTCGGTTATGTTAACTGAAACGGGTTCTTTGCTTCGTTTATTAAGAGCTTCGAGGCGTTCTTTTGTTATCAGCATTCCTTTTGATTCGCGTTTTAAACCTGATTCTTTTTTGATTTGCATCGCTTTTTGTCTTCCTACGCCATTATCTTCGATTATGCATAATATTAAACTTCCCTGCAATGTGATACTTATATTGATACATCCTCTGTTTTCCTTATGAAGTATTCCGTGCAATATGGAATTTTCAACATAAGGTTGAATTATCATTGGCGGGATACCTACAAACTCGTCGTCAATATTTTTATCAACTGAAAAATTATAATCGAATTTATTATTAAAGCGGATTTTTTCAATATCCATATAATATGAAAGTGATTTTATTTCATCGCTTATAGGAACAAATTCTTCTCTTGAATTTGCAAGAATTATGCGCATCAGTTGAGCAAATTTTGATAAATACAAAACAGCTTTATCAATATCGTTGTTGAGGATGAAACTTTGTATTGAGCTTAATGAATTGAAAATAAAATGCGGATTCATTTGCAGACGCAAGGTTTGTCGTTCAAATTCAAATAATTGTTTTTCTATTGCGAGCATCTTTCTTTCTGCTTCATTTTTTTCTTTAATTCTTTTTATACGCAAATAAATAATATACCAGATAAGCAGAATGAGTGCAAGTGTTGATGAAATCCGGAATGTCCACGTTCGCCACCATGGTGGAGTTATTATTATTGTAAATGAAATTCCATCTTCGTTCCAGATGCCGTCGTTATTCGAACCTTTTACCCTGAAAGTGTATTTACCCGGAGCCACTTTTGTATATTCGGCGTAGCGATGGTTTGCATTGCAATTAATCCAGTTCTTATCGAAATTTTCAAGTTTGTATTTATAATTATTATTATCGGGATTTGAAAAATCAAGAGCTGAAAATTCTATTGTAAAAAAATTATCGAAATATTTAAGTTTTATGATTTCTTTATCAAATACATCAACTTTATATGTTTTGTTAAAGATTTTGAAAGAAGTAATTGCTAAAGCCGGTACAAAGGAGTTAAAGTTTATTTTTTCGGGGAAAAAAGAATTAAAACCATTCATTCCGCCGAAAAACATTTCTCCGGAATGAGCTTTAAAATATGAGCCACCGTTAAATTCGTGACTTTGAATTCCATCTTTTACAGAATAATTTGTGAAATATTCTTTTTCTATATTAAATTTAGAAATGCCGTCATTTGTGCTCATCCAAAGGTTGTCTGAATTATCTTCAAGAATAGAATACACAGTATTATCTGCCAGTCCGTCTTTTGTGGAATAATTTTTAAAAGTATTTTTAACCGCATTGAATTTACTCAATCCGCCGCCATATGTACCAATCCAGAGAATATTATTTTCATCTTCATAAATTGAGGCAATGCTGTTGTTGCTGATTGAATTTTTATTTTTTCTGTTTGATTTATAAACGTAAAATTTTTCTGTTCGCTTTTCAAATTTATCCAACCCATTTCCTGTTCCCACCCATATATTTCCTTTTTTATCCTGAAATATAGCGTAAACAGTATTATTGCTGATACTATATTTATTTTTTGGATTGTTTATATATGAAATGAATTTTTCTGATTTTTCATCAAATTTATTTAATCCGTTATCTGTTCCGAGCCATACATTATTATCTTTATCTTTATAAATACACCATACATTATTTCCGCTTATGCTTGATTTATCCGAAGGATTATTTTTATAATTTTTAAATAGTCCTGTTTTTCTATTATAAATGTCAATTCCTTTATCTCCGGTACCTATAATAAGAACATTGGAATTAAGTTCACATATACTTCTTATTCTATTACTCGAAATGCTGTTTTTATTTTCGGGATTATGGTGAAATAATTTTCTGTAATTTTTTTTCCTGTTGTAAATTGTGAGCCCGCCGCCATCGGTTCCAATCCACAAATTATTGTCTTTGTCCATGTACAATGCACCTACTGCATTAATGTTATTATTGTTTGCATCAGGAATATATTGGTAATGAACAAACTTTTTAGAGTTTTTATTAATCTTAGTTATGCCCTTATATGTACCAATCCAGATGATTCCGGTTTTGTCTTCGAAAATACAGCTTACATTGTTATTTATTAAACTGTTTTCATCTTCAGGATTATTTTTCAAGTGTGAAAATACATTTTTTTCTCTGTTGAAGATATTAATTCCGCTGCGTGAAGTTGCAATCCACAATATGCCTGTTCTGTCTTCATAGATATCGGAAATTTCGTTACTGCTGATGGAATTGATATTGCGAGTATCATGAAAATAATTTACAAACTGTTCGTTATTTATATTAAAACCACATAATCCGCTTGGAGTGCCAACCCATAAAATACCTGATTTATCCTGAAAAAGCGATGTTACCGAATCGCTGCATAAAGTATTTTTTATTTTTTTTTGATGAGTAAAATGAGTAAATTTTTGTGCGAGAATATTATATTTATCAAGACCGCGATTTGTTCCGAGCCACAGGAAACCCAGATTATCAACAATAATTTTTCTGACAACATTATTGCACAAAGAATTTATGTTATTTTTATCATTAACAAAATGTTCGAATCGGCTTTCACTTCTGTGAAATAAGTTTAATCCGTTTTGTGTGCCGAGCCAGAGATTGTTGTTTTTATCTTCAATAATTGAATAAATCGTATCGCTGCTTATACTGTTTTTGTTTGTTTTGTTATGGTTGTAATGAATAAATTCCTGTGTTTTGTTATCAAATCTGCTGAGACCTTTATTTGTCCCGAACCATATAAAACCGCTGTTATCAGTGTATATTACGTTTATTGTCTGGTTGCTCAAATCGTTGTCTTCAGTAAAGTCGAGTTTATAAACCATAAAATCATAACCATCGTATTTATTAATTCCATCCCACGTTCCAATCCAGATGTATCCTCTTTTATCCTGATTTATACAATACACCGAATTAACCGACAATCCTCTTTCGACTTTTATTTTTTCCGAAGAAATTCTTTCAAATCTCATTTTATCGTACTGTGGGAATGCATTATGGTATGATGTTACCAATAGAAAGGAAATAGTGAAAAAATATATTTTTATTTTCAATCGGACTTGCATTATAAAAACATTTTTTTCAAAATTATGAAAATAACATAAAGAAAAGAATTTATTCTATAAAAAAAGCCCCAATCTCTCAGGGCTTTTTTAACTGAAAACTCTAAACTGTTTTAGTAGCGAAGAGGATAATACACCCATTAAACAAGTGAAAACATCAACTTAACAAAGTCAATAAAATCAATGCTTTTAATTTTTTTAATACTATTTCTTTTCACTTGTTTTCTCTTTTTTTATAAAAAACCGTCCCCCAAACGTACCCCCAACAAAAATTTATTATTATATTTGTAAACAAAGGAAAACAAAGCACAAATATAAATAAAAAATATATAACTATGGGAGTAAAATTAAGATTTAATGAAAAAAAGAATGTAAAATCTTTTTTTCTTGACATAAACAATAACAATAATAGAATAAAGGAATACTTGGGATTGCATTTAATTAAAGCAACTACACAGGCGGAACGAGAAAGAAACAAAGAGGTAAAACAATTAGCAGAAAGCATAAGAGCCAAAAGAGAACTGGAAATACAGGCAAGCGGTTATGAATATACACCCGCTTTTAAAAGAAAAACTGATTTCATTTCTTATTATGAAAAATTCCTTGAAAAATACACAAACCAAGATATAAGAATTGTAAAATACTCTTTTGAGCATTTAAAAAAATTTGTTGCATTAAAAGGATTTAAAAGCGGCGTAATGGCTAAAGATATTACAGAGGAGTTGTGCCAACAATTCAAATCATATCTTACAGAAAACCTCAACGGTGAAACTCCATGCAATTATTTTACAAAGTTTAAAAAAGTTTTGAAGCAAGCTACAAAAGATAAAATCATAAAAGAAAATCCAGCGGAGGAAATTAGAAATACAAAAACAAGCGGTTTAAAAAAAGATATTCTAAACATAAATGAAATTTCAAAACTTGCACAAACTCCATGTGGTAGCGACAATGTAAAACGAGCATTTTTATTCAGCTTAAATACTGGTTTAAGGTGGTGTGATTTGAAATTGCTTAAATGGAAAAATATTGACTTAGGTACAAATAAATTCAAGATAACACAGGAAAAAACAAAACACAGTTCAAAAGACGCTATTTTAAACAGTGATTTAAACAGTAATGCTTTAAAAGTAATTGGTAAAAAAGGCAAGCCCGATGAATTTGTTTTCAATTTGCCAAGTCATTCAGCAAGTAGCAGGACTTTAAAAAGGTGGGTAAAAAAGGCGGGGATTGATAAAAGCATTTCTTGGCATTGTGCAAGACATTCTTTTGGTGTTAATATGCTCGATACTCAAATTGGTAATGCCGATGTTAAAACCGTTGCAAGTGCTTTAGGACATAGCAGTATTAAGTATATGGACGTTTATTCAAGAGTAATTGACGAGAGAAAAAAACAAGCAATAAATAATTTGCCTGAAATTAAAATTTAATTAATATTGAGGTTTCAAAATAAAACTTTAAAAGTAAAAATCATGGTATCACAATTTGTGATACCACTTAAAACACAATAAGAACATGGAAATACAAATTATTCAAAACAAAATATATGAAATAAGAGGACAAAAAGTAATGTTAGATTTTGATTTAGCAAACCTCTATGAAGTAGAAACCAAAAACCTAAACCTTGCAGTAAAAAGAAATATAGAGCGGTTTCCTGCCGATTTTATGTTTCAACTAACAAAAGATGAATGGGAAAGTTTGAGGTTGCAAATTGCAACCTCAAACAATAATTTTTTGAGGTTGCAAAATGAAACCTTAGAAAAAAGAGGAGGCAGGCGTTATTTACCTTATGCTTTTACAGAGCAAGGACTGGCAATGCTAAGCGGTATATTAAGCTCTAAAAAGGCAATTACTGTGAATATTGCTATTATGAGAGCTTTTGTAATGATTAGGCAGTATTACATGAATTATAAAGAATTGAAACTGCAAATTGAAAAACTTGAAAAGGAAATGAACAGAAAATTTAAAGATATTAATGAAGCATTGCATTTTTTACTCGAACCTCCTCAACCACCAAGAAAACGGATAGGTTATAAAATACCGGAAAAAAATAAATAATTTACCTGAAATGGAAATTTGATAAATATTGAAAAATAATTTAAAATTTAATAATACTATGGATTCATTGAAAGAGTTGGAACAAATATTTAGTAGTAAAAATAACTACGAAAATATGATATTATCTTATTCAATAAAGGGTTATAATAACCCGAATGATGAGTTAAACATAATTTTAAAAGAAAGAGAAAAATTAAGTTTGACAGATGAACAAATAAGAAAGGTAAAATTAAGCCATACTGCTAAACTATTAGAAAATCAAGTGAAGCAATTGATAAAAAACATTAGGCAAAATATTTCGGAAAAATTAAATGTTTTAGCAGAAAATCATTTAAAAGTTGAATATATAGATAATAAAATAAAAATATTAAACACTTTATATGTAAAAGCTATAATTATTATTGCCGAATACCCTGAATTTACAGAAGAAAGAGCAAATGAATTAAAAGAACTTAGCGTATTCTCTTTAAATATTTTTATAAAAGAAAATAAATCTTTGTTATGTGAAGATTTAATAAAAAATTTACGTAATGCTGCTCCAAAAATCCTTAATAATATTGATACTAATAAAGACAATTTTTTAAATACAATTAATAAAATTTCCAATGAAGAAATATTAGTTATGTACTTAATTACTTCAACACAGTATATTTCTGATTTATGTGAGACAATAATAAAAGACAATCGTTTTATAATTGAGAAAGAATATGAAATTATTAAAAATAAATTTGGTTTATTTGAAATAAAAAATAAATTTACAAGCAATAATAAAAATTATATTTTGTTAAATTGTGAATTAACAAATATACAATTAGCAAAACTATACAGGGAGCTTAAAAATGATATAAATGAATTTATTGCAATTGATACCGACGAAAATAATTTTATATCCGTTTTTAAAGATAAACAACCAAGTGAAAAAATTAAATGGATTAAATCAAACCCTAAAAATAAAAAGGAAGTAAATAAAAAATCACTTTTTGCATTTTTTAAAATACTTGTAGATAAAGGAAAAATAAATAAAGATTATCAAAATAATAATAGCTTACTTTTTTCATTCTTGGAAAGTAATTTTAAAGATGGAATAAATGATAAAGATTTTACACCTTTCACTAATAGCAATTGTCAGAAAAAATCGGCATTTCAGAATGTTTTTGAAAATATAATTTCTTCCCTTTAATACTTTTCTCAAAATAGCTTATTGCTTACTATCTGTGTGTAAGCAATTGCAGTACCCTGTTTTTACTTATATTTTTGTTGCAAACGTTGCAGATAATATGTTTTTCATATTGTCTTTATAATTAACCGACTTTGCAAAGTCATTTTATTAATCTTTAAAATTATTATTAAAATGATAAAAGAAAACTTAACTATCGAGCAACGCCTCGATAACATTGAGAATTTGCTTATAGGAAGCAAAGAAGTATTAACCTTTGAAGAATTTTGCAATTATTGTGGAATATCAAAGAGTTTCGGATACAAACTAACTGCAAGAAAAGAAGCTCCGCATTATTGCCGGGGTGGGAAAATGCTTTATTTCAGTAAAGCTGAAATAGATAATTGGCTTTTACAAAATCCAATTAAAACTACTGCACAAATTGAACAACAAGCAGCAACTTATGTAACGCTTAAAAATAAAGGAATTAATAAAAAATAAAAAATATGAAAGAGTGGAAATTACATCATTACTCCGTTATTTCGGAGAGATCAAATATAGCATATAATATAGGACAAATTCCTAAAGAAGCAAAGGTTATAAAGACATTTAAAAATACTAATTCGGGTATTTTGTCAAGTATAACAGATTTACAACTTCTAAAAAACAAAAGGAATAAATATTTGTTAGAGTTTCTTTATAAATACAAAAAGTATTTTGAAAAAAAAGAAATATCAATTCTTACTGGTGTAATAAATTTAGAGCATTATACTAAAATAGGAAGTTTTGTTTCTGATTTTAAAAAGAAATTAAAAAGAAAAAACATCGATGTTTACGGTTATGTATGGGTTAGGGATTTTGGTAATGAAATGTTTAAAATTCATGCTCACATATTAATTGCAACCGCAAGAATTAATGAAACTACTTTTAGTAACCTTTTTTCTAAAAAAACTCATTCAAAATACAATTTTCAATTTGCCAAATCAATAGGAAAATTAACAAATTACCTAAAGAAAAAAGAATTGTACGGAGTAAATAAAATGAGAGCATATAGTAAATCAAGAAAGTTTTTAACACCGAAAAAAATAATATAAACTATGATAACAAGTATTACAAAAAAACAACTTGCTCAAAAAATGGGTGTTTCGCAATCTACATTGCAAAAGTATTTGAATAATATTTGGTTTGAAAAGCTAAAAGAACTGAATTATGTAAAACGCCAACGAATATTAACCCCGAAGCAACTTGAATTGATTAAAAATATTTGGGGCGAATTTGAAACAAACAATAATAATTAATTTCAATTAATTCTATATAACAGCAAACGCCAATAAACAATAAGCAGTGTATATACTCACTGTATATTTGCAATAACTCTTGTATTGTTTGTATATAGCAAATATATATTTATTGTATTGTCAGAATATATAAAAGCAATATAACAGCTATTTAACAGGCAAATAACAATAAAAAGTTATATAAATAAATTTAAAAATATTAATTATGATACGAAAAAATTTTAAAAACATTCAAATCATGGCTAAAGTTGAATTGTGGGAACACTTTAACGATATTTTTATGCAATCGGAAGCAAATAGCAAGGGTGAATTTTTATCAATGCTCTTGGAAAATTACTTAAATCCTGATTACGAAACTGCTTTAAAAAAAATAACTGATGAAAAAAACAATGAAGTTTCAAAGCTAATTGCAGGTTTTGAGCAACTTCAAAAATCTTTTGACGATTATAAAGCTGCAAAAGAAAAGGAAGAACAAGAAGCCAAAGAAAAGGCAGAGGCGGAAGCTAAAGCCAAAATGGAACAGAAAGAAAATGAACTTAAACTTGCAGAAGAAAAGGCAAAAGCGGAAACGGAAAACAAAAAAAATGAGGCGGAAGCCAAAGAAAAAAAGAAACAAGAAGCCGATAAGTTAGAAGTAGAAACTAAAGCAAAGGCAGAACAAGAAAACGCCGACAACAATGTTTCTTTTTGGGATAATATTCATGAGTGGTAATAGCATTAAAAAAACAGGCATAAAATAAGAAGTTATAAAATGGTTGTCTTGCCTTACTTTTTAAAGTGCCTGTTTTTTATTTCAGAGGTTCAATATAAAGGTAGAGAAAAATATATTGAAAAAATGCTGAAAAATCAAGCATTTTAAAATTATAAAAAGTAGCTCACAGAAAACACTTGTTTAAAATGAACCAGTCAGAGAAAAATAATGTTTGTTTATTTGTTCGGGTTAGTACCGATAAACAAGATTATCAAAGACAAATCAACGAACTTAACGAATATTGTACACAAAAAGGTTTTAATATTACAAAAACCATTGCGACACAAATTTCAGGAACAAAAACCGACAAAAACCGCCCGGACATTAAAGAATTATTTGAAGCTGCCAAACAAAAACAATTTAATAAAGTTGTTGTTTGCGAAATATCACGACTTGGGCGGGTTGCAAAGGATATAAGAAACACGATTGATTTTTTGCATAAATTAAAAATTCCAATTATTTTTAAAAATCTCGGTGGACTTGAGAGCATTTCCGAAAACGGAAATGAAAGTTTCGTTACAAATATCATAATTGCTATATACAGCGAACTTGCACAGGAAGAAAAACGGTTATTATCCGAAAGGGTTAAATCGGGCTTGCAAAATGCTTTGAAAAATGGCAAAATAATAGGAAGGGCAAAGGGAAGTATTAAAAACAAAAAGAAACTATTAAAAGAATATTCCAAACTTGCAGAGGACTTAAAAAAGGGCTTTTCGCTTAACCAGTGTGTAAAACTGCATAATGTTTCAAAAAATACGGTTTTAAAAGTAAAGAATATGTTAAAAAATGAATAAAAATTTGTTTTTTGAAAATTTGTATATACATTTGTATAATTGTTTACCCCCCTATGATGAGACATTCATAGGTTGACCCCACAAATGCAGTGGGGTTTCAATTTATATAAACATGAGTGATAAACAAAAAATAATCTTTTACATTGATGGATTTAATTTCTATTATGGTTTAAAAAGCCAAAATTGGAAAAAATATTATTGGATTGATATTGTTAAATTTTGTCAATCATTTATTAGACCACATCAAGAACTTATAGAAGTTAATTATTTTTCCGCAATTCCAACAGGAAATAAAGGTAAACAAGAACGACAAGATTTATTTTTTTCCGTTAATAAACAAAATCCTTTATTTAAACTCCATTTAGGCAAATATTTAAGCAAAAAAATACATTGCAAAAATTTTAAATATGACGAACATTGTAAAAATTGTGATGGTTTTGTTTACACTTTTGAAGAAAAGGAAACGGATGTTCGGCTTGCTACACAAATGATTCGGGATTGCGTTAAAAAAAGATGTGATATTTCTGTATTAATTTCTGCCGATAGCGATTTAATTCCCCCAATTGAATTTATTAGAGAAAACAACACAGAATTTTCTAAAAACCATAAAATATTTGTATTCTTTCCACCCAAAAGGTTTTCATACAATTTGCATAGTTTAGCCGATTTTAGTTTAAAACTTGAAACAGTCAAAAAAAGATTTGAACTTGCAATTTTACCTGATGAAGTTGTATTGAAAAATAAGTATGTTTTGAAAAGACCTGATAAATGGAAATAAATCTATTCTATTAACTATTTATTATTTTAGAATTTACAATTACTTTTATTATATTTGCCCTGTTAATCCGTTCTTTACTTATGAAAAATAAAAAGCGTTAATTTTTATTTTTGTCTTAGAAAACTGGTAACTTTCAAAAGGAACAATTAATAATAAGTTAATGCTCATGCTAAAAGCGTGGGCTTAATTTATTTTGTTCCTTAGGTATACCAGTACCTCTAAGACGGATAATATTACAGTCCACGCTTTTAGCATTTATTAACTAACCGCTTTAGGAACTGGAGTAGAAAGGATTTTGTAATTAAATAAAATTATTTACTAACATTTAAACTAAAAAAACTATGAAAAAATATTTAATATTTTTATTAAGTGTTGTGCTAATTGCATCAACAACTTTTACATCTTGTAAAAAAGAAACAGCTATTAAAGGCGATAAAGGGGAAACAGGAGCTAAAGGCGACAAAGGAGATAAGGGCGACAAAGGAGATAAAGGCGATACTGGACAACAAGGTATTCCGGGTGTACCGGGTCAAGATGGTAATGCAAATGTCCACAGTTACACCTATAATGCCACATCGAGTAATTGGAATCAATCAAATCCTTATTATTATGCTCATTTGTTAGTTCCAGCAATTACTCAAAATATTGTTAATTATGGTGTTGTTTTAGTGTATATGAGCGACGGTTCAGGTGGGTGGTTTGCTTTGCCTTACACAGATTATTTAACAAGTTCTATTTTCACGCTACATGATATAAATTACGGATTAGGTTTCGTTGACATTTGGGTTTCTGACTCTGACAAGACACAAACTGCAAATCCAGGTGATGAAACTTTTCGGGTTGTTGTAATTGAAGGCACAGCTGGGGCAATACCAAAAAATATTAATGTTAAAAATTATAGTGAAGTTAAAGAATATTTTAATTTACAATAATTATAAAACTTTGCTGAAAATTAAGAAAGCCCTGTAAATTCGGGGCTTTTTTATGTTGCTATTTTATTACTTCAAAAATGATATACAATCAGCTAAAATTACCAAAACCGTCCCCCAAACGTACCCCCGACAAAACAAAAGCCCTGAATTAACAGGGCTTTAAGCATATAATTAGTAGCGAAGAGGGGAGTTGAACCCCTGACCTCCGGGTTATGAATCCGGCGCTCTTACCAACTGAGCTACCTCGCCAAATTTTTTTAAGAATGCAAACCTACGGAATTTTTTTAAATTTTAAAATAACTAAAATGAAATTAATTTGATTGTTGCACGTTAATAATTTATAATTTTATACAAAATTTATAATATTGAAAAAAGCAATAGTATCGGTAACAAATGATTTATCAACCGACCAGAGAGTTGATAAAGTTTGTTTATTTTTAACAAAACTTGGTTTTGAAGTTACTTTAATCGGCAGAAGAAAAAAAAATAGTTTGCAGCTTGAAAAGAGGCAATACAAAACCGAAAGAATGTTGTTGTTGTTTGAAAAAGGACCTTTCTTTTATGCCGAATATAATATTCGTCTTTTCTTTTTTTTATTAAGAACCAAATCCGATTTGCTTGTTTCAAACGATTTGGATACGTTGCTTGCAAACTATTTTACAAAATTAATTAAACGTTCCGATTTTGTTTACGACACTCACGAGTATTACACAGGCACACCCGAACTTGCAAACAGACCTTTTGTAAGAAGCATCTGGAAGAGGATTGAAAAAAGTATTTTCCCAAAATTAAAATATGTTTTTACCGTTAATCAGTCAATTGCCGATTTGTATAAATCGGAATACGGAATCGAGCTGAAGGTTGTGAGAAACATACCTTCCAAATCATTGAAAGAAAAATTGAATTTTAATATTTCTCAAGAGAAAAAGAAAAGCGAATTTGGATTACCAGTAAATAAAAAAATAATTTTACTTCAGGGAGCGGGAATAAATATCCAAAGAGGCGCTGAAGAAGCCGTACTTGCAATGAATTATATTGACGAAGCAATATTGTTGATTATCGGAGATGGGGATATTTTACATTTATTAAAAAAAATGGTTAAAGAAAATAATCTTACCAAAAAGGTTATTTTTATTGACAAACTTCCGTATTTAAAATTACTTGAATATACAATTCTTGCTGATATCGGGTTGACTTTGGATAAAGATACAAACATAAATTATAGATATAGTTTGCCAAACAAATTATTTGATTATATTTATTGCGAAGTACCTGTTCTTGCTTCATCTTTGATAGAAATAAAAAACATTATTGAAAAATATAATATTGGTAAAATTATTGAAACACACGAACCCCAACATATAGCATCAAAAATAAAGTCAATGCTCAATAATAATGGAAATATAAAAAAATGGAAAGAAAATCTCAAAATTGCTGCAAATGAACTTTGTTGGGAAAATGAAGAAAAAGAATTATTAAAAGTTTACAGTCAATATGTCTGAAAAACATCTACATATAATTTCTTTTGATATTCCTTACCCACCTTATTATGGAGGTGTAATTGATATTTTTTACAAAATAAAATATTTGTCTGAAGAAGGAATAAAAATTCATTTGCATTGTTTCGAATATGGAAGAGGTGAAAAAGGAAAGCTTGAACAATATTGCGAAACCGTTAATTATTACAAAAGAAATACATCAATTTTTAAACATTTAAGTTTTAAACCATACATTGTAAATTCAAGAATTTCGGAAAAGCTTATTCAAAATCTTTTGAAAGATAACTATCCGGTTTTATTTGAAGGATTGCATACATGCGGAATAATAAGCGATACAAAATTTAAAAACAGATTTAAAATTTTCAGGGAAAGTAACATCGAGCATCATTACTACAAGCAACTTTGTAAATCGGAAAGAAATATTTTAAAAAAAATATTCTTTTTTATTGAAGCATTGAAGTTGAAAAGTTTTGAATCAATTGTAAGATATGCCGATTTATTTCTTGTTGTTTCAAAAGAAGATGAAAAATATTTTAAAGAAAAATATCCGGCAAATAAAGTTGTTTATTTACCATCATTTCATCAGAATAATGGAGTTAACTCTGTTACAGGTTTTGGTAATTATGTTTTATATCATGGAAATCTCAGTGTACCGGAAAATATAAGTGGTGCAGAATACATAATCAATATTTTTAAAGATTCAGATGTAAAACTCATAATTGCGGGTTTAAATCCCCCCGAATTTTTAAAAATTAAAATTGCAAATTGCAAAAACATTGAATTGTTTGCAAATCCATCAGAGGAAGAAATGAATGAACTTATAAAAAATGCACATATAAATTTTCTTATTACATTTCAGGAAACCGGATTAAAATTAAAACTGCTGAATGTTTTATTTTTGGGAAGACATTGTCTTGCTAATTTTGAAATGCTTGCAGGTACAGGTTTATATGATTTGTGTGAAATTAAAAATTCCGAAAAAGAATTCAGAGAAGAAATCACGGAATTGATGAAAAAAGAATTCACAAAAGATAAAATCGAAAAAAGAAAGCAAATACTAAATAAAAACTTTTCAAATTCTGAAAATATAAAACTTCTTATTAGTTTAATTTTCAATTGCAGGAGCTACTGATGTTTCAAAAATTCTTCCGTTTTCGCATTTTAAAGTTCTTGCGGGAAATTTTGTAAACAAAGGATAGTCGTGGGTTGCCATTAAAACGGTTCTTCCGGTTTTATTAATATCAAATAAAATATTTACTATTTCTCCAGAAGTTTCCGGGTCAAGATTTCCTGTAGGTTCATCGGCAAGAATAATTTCAGGGTCGTTTATTAATGCTCTTGCAATGGCAACTCTTTGCTGTTCTCCGCCGGAAAGTTCATGTGGCATTTTAAATCCTTTGGTATTTAATCCGACTTTTGTCAACACGTCTTCCAATCGGGCTTTAATAAGATTTTTATCTTTCCATCCGGTAGCTTTCATAACAAAAATAATATTATCGTTAACTGTTCTATCCATCAATAACTGAAAGTCCTGAAAAACTATACCAAGTTTTCTTCTTAAAAAAGGTATTTCTCTTCTTTTAATTTTTTTCAAGTCATAACCCACAATACTGCTATTGCCATCGTATAAATCAATATCTGCATATAAAGTTCGCAGCAAAGTTGTTTTTCCTGTTCCTGTTTTACCTATCATGTAAACGAATTCACCCCGTTTGATTTTAAATGTAACATCAGTTAAAATCAAATTAAATTTATGTGATATTGTTGCTTTGTTAAATTCAATAACAACATCGAGAGACATTGTGATTTCTGTCATAAAAGAGTTCTTTTAAATTTTCTGCATTTATAAAATTTTTGTATTTTTGTTTTAAAGTTTTTCCAACCCTCACCTTTTCCGCAACTTCCTTTTGCAAAATTAATTTTTAATGAAAAATATAAATCAAGTCCTGTAAAATCATTAAAACTGAGGAGTCCGCCGAATTTATCGGTTCCAATAGTAAGGTTAAATAATCTCACTGAAAATCCCCACCGCGGATAAATATAATCATAAAGTGATAAAGGTAAATTCACTTCAAACCATCTTCTTTCATATCTCGGAGTAAATGAAATTTGCGAAGGTCTCCGTACAAAAGCATTTCCGAAGTTCAAACCCTGAACTAAAGTGCTATTGAGGTACCAGTATTTTCTGTATTTATAATCAAACTGAACTGAAACACCTTTGGGCATACCGAGATTGAATTTGTTTGTTTTTGTAATTTGATTTCCGAATCCATTAAGTAAATCTTCGTCAAAACTGTTTTTGCTGGAAATTTTTTGTATATTTACAAAAGTGGTTGTTCCATTATTAATGACATATTTTGTTGCATTATTTTTAAAATTAATTGCACCGATATCAAGAAATGACAATCCTATTTTATAAATATAATCTCTATATTTTTGTTCGCAGAGTTTTTTAAATTGCATGGTTGATTCACTCGGTTTCTTTTCATAAGTAAAGCCAATATCAAAAGCAAAGCCGCTGCCGTTGAAAGCATGTGCATTTGTAGAGCCGTATTGTGCTTTAAGATTATTCATTACTAAAGTTGTATCATTTGGAACATTGTATTTGCAGCCATAATCGTTTAAATAAATACCCATAATGCCCATTTCTTTTTTAACAGTAATTCCGCCGGAAAAAAAATTCATATTCTCTGAATAAAAAATATACGCATAACTAAAAGCAATTTCACCCCACAGCAATCCTGCCATTCTTAGTTTATCCATATTATAATTAATATTTTGCTGAGGAGTATAGCGCAAACCATCATAAATAAATTTTGCAATATGGTAAGGAACATGATTAATACTGATTGCTGACCGCACTCCTTCATAAAATCCAAAGGCATGTCTGCCGATACAAACCATCGCAGAAGGACCATTCACGCGGAGATTTGCAAACAGGAATTTATCTCTTTTGTTATAATAATCAAGAGTTACTTTATTATTTTGAACTTTCAAATTCGGATTTTTGCTGAAAAAGCTCGGAAAATAATAATTTCTTTTATCCAGATAAATATAATTGTTTTGAACAAAAATATTGGCTGTAACTATTGAAATATCAAGATAAAGCTTTGAATCAACCATCGAACTCGGATTAATAAGAGTTCCATTAATACCGGCATAGTTGCTATTTACCATCCCAAGCATTTCCTGAGCTTTAGAATGAAAAATACTTAAAAAAATAAATATCAATATAATTATAATTTGCCTCAATAGCGTATTTTTACCAATGATTTTACGAATATAATAATTTTAAGTTTTAATTTAATTGCAAAAATACAAATATAAAAGATGATATTTAATCTGTAAATCTGTGGATTTTTATTTTTATTAATTTTAAATTTGTGTCTTATTCTGAAAAATGATTGAACTATTAGGCAGTTGCAAACTTTGTCCGCATAAATGTGGAATTGACAGGTACAAGCAAACCGGTTTTTGTAATTGTTCTGAAAAAATTCTTATAAATACTTATCATTTACATCGTTGGGAAGAGCCAATAATAAGTGGTAACAACGGCAGCGGAACAATATTTTTTTCGGGATGCAATTTGCAATGTGTATTTTGCCAGAATTTTAAAATAAGTCATTACAGATATGGTGAATTATATGATATTGCTGAATTAAGCAATATTATGCTTGAACTTCAGAATAAAAAAGCACACAATATAAATCTTGTTACACCCACTCATTTTTCTTTACAAATAAAAGAAGCAATAATTACCGCAAAAAATAAAGGACTTGAAATTCCTGTTATTTGGAACAGCAACGGTTATGAAGAAGTTGAAACTCTGGAAATGCTTGACGGGTTAATAGATATTTATCTTCCCGATTTTAAATATTTTGATTCCGAACTGTCGCTGAAATATTCCGGTGCAGCCGATTATCCAATAAAAGCTAAAGATGCAATAAAAGAAATGTTTCGGCAAGTGGGGAATATAAAACTGAAAAATAATATTGCTTTAAAAGGATTATTAATAAGATTGCTTGTATTGCCCGAAAATATTAATGGCATAGAAAATATAATGAAATGGATTTTTGAAAATATAGGAAACGAAGTTTTCATAAGCCTGATGGGGCAATATTATCCAACGCATAAAGCAAAATTATTTCCCGAAATAAACCGCTCAATAACAAATAAAGAATATCAATTTGCAATTGAACAAATGGAAAAATATGGATTTGAAAATGGTTTTATGCAGGAAGTAGGCTCAAGTGCAAATTATACGCCGGATTTCGAAGAAAGTTAATTGTTAATTGTAAAAAAATTAGTACAATAGCTAAATTGTTGATTGATTTACAATTTTAGAATTAAAAATATCGAATGTCGAAGTTTTTACTAATGACTGTTTACTTTGAACTAAAAACTAGAAACTGAAAACTATTTTTCAAAGTTACAATCCCGAAGCTAAAATATCAATAACGTGAATAGTTCTAATTGGCAGTTTATTTTTTTTGATGTAACTTTCAAGGTGCATTAGGCATGAGGCTTCGGTGGAAACAATATATTCCGCACCTGTTTTTATGGCATTTTCTATTTTTTGCTGAGCCATTGCCGTGGAGATAGGTTCATTTTTCACCGAAAAAGTTCCGCCAAAACCGCAACAGGTTTCCGATTCTTCCATTTCAATTAATTTTAATCCCTTTATTTTCCCGAGCAAAGTACGTGGTTGCATTTTTATTCCGTATTCGCGCAATGCAGCGCAGGAATCGTGGTATGTAACAGTTGCATAAAATTCAGAACCCAAATCGGTAACATTTAAAACATTTACAATAAAATCGGTTATTTCGTAAATATTTTTCTGTATTTGCTTGTATTCGTTATGAAGTGCAGTGTTATGAAATAATTCGGGATAATAATTTTTCACCATTCCAACGCATGAAGCCGAAGGAGCGACAATATATTTGCTGTTTGCAAATTCTTTAATAAATTTTTCTCCGATTTTTTTGGTTTCATCCCAATATCCGCTGTTAAAAGCAACCTGTCCGCAGCATGTCTGCTCCGGATTATAATTAACTTCAATGCCCAATTTCTCAAGAATCTTTACCATGTTGAAAGCGGTCTGAGGATAAATCTGGTCAATAAAGCAGGGTACAAAAATATCTACTGTCATAAAATGAATTTTCGGTTTACAAAGTAACAAAATAAGTTTATTAAAATGAATTCCACAGAAATATTATTTTTGCAGGAGAGTTTGTCCAAAATGTCCGATTTCTTCGTTACTCTCGTTTTACAAGTCAGTCAATTACTTCAGTAAACTCCTGACTTGTAAAACTTCGAAAGCCTCGAACTCAGACATTCTGAACCAAACTCTCACCATTAATTATGGACTGACAAATAAATTTTATCAGAATAAATTAAAATGAAATATAAACATCTTTTTTTCGATTTAGACCGAACTATCTGGGATTTTGAAAGTAATTCGAATGAAAATTTCAATTATATTTTTGAAAAATATGAATTGAAAAAAAAGGGTATTCCTTCGGTTAAAATATTTCAGGAAAAATATCAAACATACAACGCGATGCTTTGGGATTTTTATAAAAAAGGGCAAATTCCTAAGGAAGTTCTTAAAACAAAAAGGTTTGAGCTAACACTTCTCGATTTTGGAATTGATAATTATTTAATGGCTGTTGATATTGGCAATGATTATGTGGAAAACCTCACGAATAAAACTTATGTTTTTCCAAATACTTTTGAAGTTTTGAATTATCTGCACAAAAAATATGAACTTCATATTATCACAAATGGTTTTGATGAAGTTCAGTTTAAAAAAATAATTTCGAGTAATCTTAATAAGTATTTTAAAAACATTATAACTTCTGAAGAAGCAGGTGTAAAAAAACCTGACCCGAAAATATTTTTAACTGCACTCGAAAAAGCAAATGCTAAAGTTGAAGAATCGCTTATGATTGGTGATGACATGGAGGTTGATATTATTGGAGCAAGAACAATGGGAATAGACCAGGTGCTTTTTAATCCCAATGAAATTAAACATAATGAAACAATAACTTACGAAATAAAAAACTTAAAAGAACTAATGGTTATTTTGTAGTACTTTCCGAAAGTTTTGTACTTTCGGAAAGTTAAAAATAAATAAAATGAATATTGATTTAAAACAAATCCCTTCACCCTGCTACGTTATAGAAGAACGCCTGCTCAGAAAAAATCTTGAACTTATAAACAAAGTTCAGAAAGAAGCAGGTGTAAAAATAATTCTTGCACTGAAAGGTTTTGCAATGTTCAGCACTTTTGGAATTGTTAAACAATATCTCGAAACATGTACTGCAAGCTCGTTCAACGAAGCCAAGCTTTGCAACGAAGAAATGAAAAGCAAAGCTCATCTATACAGTCCTGTTTATCTTGAAAATGAATTTGATGAATTGCTAAAGCTTTGCTCACACATTACTTTTAATTCACTTTCGCAATGGGAAAAATTTAAAAGTAAAGTTTTTTTAGTACCACAAAAAATTTCATGCGGATTAAGAATAAATCCCGAATATTCCGAAGTTAAAACTGATTTATATAATCCATGTATTGCCGGCTCACGCCTCGGCATAAGAGCAGAAAATCTCGGAAATAAACTGCCCGGAGGAATTGATGGTTTGCATTTTCATTCTCTTTGTGAAAATAATTCATACACTCTTGAAAATACATTAAAATCAGTTGAAGAAAAATTCGGACAACTCTTAAAGCAGGTAAAATGGCTGAACATGGGCGGAGGACATTTAATGACTCATAAAGAATACAATGTTCAACATCTGATTGATTTATTGAAAAATTTTAAAAATAAATATCCTAATCTTGAAATTATTCTCGAGCCCGGAGGGGCTGTTGGATGGCAAACAGGATATCTGGTTGCAACAGTTCAGGATATTATTGACAGCAAAGGAATAAAAGTTGCAATGCTCGATGTTTCGTTTTCCGCACACACGCCCGACTGCTTAGAAATGCCATATAAACCAATGATTCACGGAGCTACTGATATCACCGAAGGAAAACCAACTTATCGAATGGGCGGAATAACATGCCTCGCCGGTGATTATTTGGGTGATTATTCTTTTGCTCGGCCATTAAAAACAGGTGATAAAATTATTTTCGATGATATGATTCATTACACAATGGTGAAGACAACAACATTCAACGGCGTTGCTCATCCTTCAATAGGAATATGGACTGACGACAGTAAATTCAAGCTTGTGAGGAAGTTCGGATACGAAGATTATAAAAATAGGTTGTCGTAATATTTAATAATTCTACAAGCCCTGCAAGGGTTAAAAACCATTGCAGGGCTTGCGTTTGATTGGAGATAATAAATTTAAGCTTGTTATAAAAATTTTCTTACTGCTAATTTATCTTCACATTCCTCCAATAATTTTTTAATAGTTTTTTTTAAAACAGGATGAACAAAATCCCCAGCAATTTCGGCAAGTGGCACCAAAACGAATTTTCTTTTATGCAATAAAGGATGTGGAATTTTCAAGTTGTTTTTTTCAATAATCAAATCATCAGTAAATAAAATATCAACATCAATTGTGCGGTCAGTGAATTGTTTGGAAGAGCGAACCCTATCAAGTTTTTTTTCAATTAATAAAATATTTTCAAGAATATTTTCTGGAGATTTTTTTGTATCAATACAGGTAACCTGATTTGCAAATTTATTTTTACTTTTAAATCCCCAAGGTTCACTTTCGTAAACTGAAGATTTTAAAATTATTTTTCCAATATTTTTTTCAATTAAATCAATTGCTTTTTTCAAATAATAAAGCTTATCCCCAATATTGCTTCCTAAAATTAAATATGTTTTCATTTACAATTGCAAAAGTAATTTTTTATTCCGAATTTCTAATATCGAATAATTTGATGAATGACTAATTAACAATAACTTTAAGTACTCGAAGTACTTGAAGTACTCAAAGTACTTTTATTCTGTGGCTATTTTTTTTATAATATTTTAGGTAAATAAACCTCTTTTCACTAATATTGCAACAATAAACTTAAATCTTAATACTATGAAACAATTCTTTAAATTCATGTTTGCCTCTATGCTGGGCTTTTTCTTAACGTGGCTCATAATTGTGATAATTATGATTTCAATATTTGCAACTGCTATAACCTTTTCGAAAAACAATAAAACTGAAATTTCGAACAATTCGTTGCTATATTTAAAATTAGACCAACCAATTGAAGACAGAGCTGCAAATAATCCTTTTTCGAATTTTTCTTCTTTTTCAAATAAAAAAGCAATTGGTCTTAATGAAATTATAAAATGCATAAAAGCTGCAAAGAGTGATAAAAAAATAAAAGGAATATTTTTAGAATTGAATGATGTTCCTTCAGGAATTGCAACTGTTGAAGAAATACGAAATGCTTTACTTGATTTCAAGACATCAAAAAAATTCATAATAAGTTATAGCGAAGGATATTCACAAAAAGCATATTATCTGGCAACAACATCGGATGAAATAATTCTGAACCCTGAGGGAATACTTGCTTTCGGAGGCATCGGAGCAAGGTTGATGTTTTTCAAAGGTTCACTTGAAAAATTAGAAATAGAACCCGAAGTTATAAGACACGGGAAATTCAAAAGTGCAGTTGAACCATTTACACTTGATAAAATGAGCGATGCAAACCGTGAGCAAACAAAGGAATTTGTAAGTACAATATGGAACACTATTTTAAAAGGTATTTCGGAAACCCGTAAAATCAGTACCGAAGAACTTAATCTTATTGCCGACAGCTTAAAGCTTTCCAATGCCAATAATGCATTAAAATATAAAATGATTGATGCAATAATGTATAAAGATGAGGTTTTAGCGAAGATTAACGAAAAACTTAAAGTTGACAAAAATTCAAAAATTAAATTAATTTCAATTAACAGCTATTTACAATCTCCGCATGTTATTTCAAGTGTTGAAAGAAATACTAAATACGATAAAATTACTGTAATTTATGCTTCCGGCGATATTATCACAGGCGAAGGCGGAGATGATAATATAGGTTCTGAAAAATTTTCCAATGTAATTCGTGAAGCACGACTTGATAAAAAAGTTAAAGCTGTTGTACTGAGAATAAATTCTCCGGGCGGAAGCGCTTTAGCATCTGAAATTATTTGGCGTGAAATTGAGCTGACAAAAAAAATTAAACCTGTTGTAGTTTCTATGGGAAATGTGGCAGCTTCTGGCGGTTATTATATTGCATGTCCTGCCAATAAAATTATTGCACAACCAAATACCATTACTGGTTCAATAGGTGTATTCGGAATCCTTTTCAATACAAAAAAATTCATGAACAACAAACTCGGAATCACTTTCGATAATGTTAACACAAATGCTTATTCCGACATCGGTTCACCATACCGTCCTATTTCAAATTTCGAAAAAATGAAAATTCAAAATGAAGTTGAAAGAATTTATGATGTATTTTTAGAACATGTTGCAGAAGGAAGAAAATTAACCAAAGTTCAGGTTGATAGTATTGGACAAGGAAGAGTTTGGAGTGGCGTTGATGCTAAAAAAATTGGTTTAATTGATGATTTCGGCGATTTGCAAAAAGCAATTGAAATCGCTGCCGATTTGGCAAAACTGAAAAATTACAGAATCCAAACATTGCCAAAACAAAAAGAAGCATTTGAACAAATTATGGAATTGCTTAATTCAAGCGCAGAAACAAAAATTATGAAAAATGAATTAGGAGAATATTACAAATACATGCAAAACATGAAATCGATTTTAAGCATGGATAAAATTCAGGCAAGAATGCCGTTTATGGAAATTGAATGAAAAAAGTTTGTGGTTCGTAGTTTAAAAAACGAAGATTGAAAATTTAATACTGATGAAAAATAGGAAGATATATTTATACAATAGTTTATCAAAAAAGAAAGAATTATTTGAACCAATTAATTCGCCGTTTGTTGGAATGTATGTTTGCGGACCAACTGTTTATGGTGAGCCGCATCTCGGTCATGCACGTCCGGCAATTACTTTCGATTTGCTCTTTCGCTATTTGAATCATCTCGGATATAAAGTTCGCTATGTAAGAAATATCACTGATGTTGGGCATTTGGAAAATGATGCCGATGAAGGCGAAGATAAAATTGAAAAAAAAGCACGCACCGAAAAGATTGAGCCAATGGAGATTGCTCAATATTATACTGACATGTATCACGATGCGATGCAAAAATTAAATATCAAAAAGCCAAGCATTGAACCAAGAGCATCAGGTCATATCATTGAGCAAATAGAACTTGTAAAAAAAATTATTGACAACGGATTTGCTTATATTTCCGAAGGTTCAGTTTATTTTGATGTAGAAAAATATAACGAAAAAAATAATTACGGAAAACTTTCAGGAAGAATTCTTGACGACCTTATGGCTTTTACGCGCGAACTACAGGGAAAGCATGAGAAAAAAAACAGTTTTGATTTTGCACTTTGGAAAAAAGCAAGTCCCGAACATATTATGAAATGGGAATCTCCATGGAGTATTGGTTTTCCCGGCTGGCATCTCGAATGTTCTGCAATGGGCTCAAAATATCTCGGCGAATATTTTGACATTCATGGTGGCGGAATGGATTTACTTTTTCCTCATCATGAATGTGAAATTGCACAATCAGTTGCCGCCAACAAGAAAGACCCAGTAAAATATTGGATGCACAATAACATGGTAACCATCAACGGACAAAAGATGGGTAAGTCGTTAAATAATTTTATCACTCTTAATGAATTTTTTAACGGCTCTCATAGTGCATTGGAAAAGCCATACAGTCCAATGACAATCAGGTTTTTTATTTTGCAGGCGCATTATCGAGGCACAGTTGATTTTTCAAATGAAGCACTACAGGCATCGGAAAAAGCATTACATCGATTGTTTGCAAGCATTGAAACATTGAATAAAATTATTCCTTCATCAGAGTCGACAGTTAAAATAAAAGAACTGAATGAAAAATGTTACGAAGCAATGGACGATGATTTCAACAGTCCTGTTGTGCTTGCTAATTTATTTGAAGGCGTAAAAATTATAAATTCTGTGAACGACGGTAAAGAAAAAATAAATAAAAATGATTTGGAATTATTGAAAAATACATTCAATACTTTTATTTTTGATATACTCGGTTTGAAAGCAGAAGAAGCATCAACCAAAAATGAATTAACAGATGAACTGATGAATATTATTCTTTCCATTCGCCAGAATGCAAAGACAAATAAGGACTTTGCAACATCAGATAAAATAAGAGATGAACTTGCAAAATTAAATATCTCGATAAAAGATATGAAAGATGGAGCGGAGTGGAAGATGGGAAAGAATGGATTTACTAAATAAAACCAGTTAATTTTAAATTTTTAAATAATGAAAAATATTTTCAGAATAGTTGTAACGCTTGTAATTCTTGTGTATTTAACATCCTGCACCTGCAATAAAGAAAAACCTCAGACAAATAATAATGACACAACAAAAACAAAAAAAATAATAATTACTGCTGACTTCAACGCTGATTCTGCATACTTGTTTACAAAAAAGCAAGTTGATTTCGGACCAAGAGTAAATAATTCAAAGGCACATGATAAATGCGAAAAATATTTAACCGACAAATTAAAAGAATATACTTCCGATGTTATTGTTCAAAAAGCAAATGTTACTGCATTTGACGGAAAAATATTAAAATGCAGAAATATTATTGCTTCATTTAATTCAAGTTCAAATAACAGAATTGCTCTTTTCACTCACTGGGATTCGCGCCCTTTTGCCGACCAGGATACTGTTGACAAGAGCAAACCAATAGACGCTGCAAGTGATGGTGCAAGCGGTGTGGCAATATTAATTGAAATTGCAAGACAACTTAAAATGAAACAATCAAATGTTGGAGTTGACATAATTTTGATTGATGCCGAAGATTACGGGCAACCTGAAGACAGCAAATTTCCTAAAAAACAAGATACATATTGCCTTGGTGCGCAGTATTGGGCTAAAAATCCTCATAAGCAAAATTATACTGCAAATTTTGGAATACTCCTCGACATGGTTGGTGCAAAAGATGCAACATTCAGAATGGAAGGCGTATCGATGTATTTCGCAAAATCAGTAGTTAAAAAAATTTGGGACATTGCAAATGAAATAGGATATTCCGGTTATTTTTTATATGAAGGAGCCGGCGAAATTACCGACGACCATTATTATATAAACACTATAGCAAAAATTCCATGCATTGATATTATTCAAATTGATGCAAACGGAAGATTCGCAAAATACTGGCATACTCACAATGACAATATGAAAATTATTGATAAAAATACTCTTAAAGCAGTTGGGCAAACTTTGCTCGAAGTCATTTACCGTGAGGGAGAAGGAATTTAATTTATTTTATGGTTCTATAACGGATAATATGCGTAATAAAGTTTGCCACAGATTCTGTGATAAAATTTCATTTCGGGGAATTTCTTTTATTTTTATATCATGACAAAAAGAAAAATCAAACTTCCAAAAAGCTTAATAAACTTCCTAAAATTTATAAGAATTGCAGTAGTTGTATTTTTTATTGTCAGCATTTTATGTGTTATACTTTTTCGTTTTGTAAATCCGCCAATTACACCATTGATGGTAATAAGAACAATGGAAGTAAAATCTAATAACGAAAAAAATACAATAAATAAAACATGGGTTTCAATTGAAAATATTTCTCCGAATCTTGTGCAGGCAATAGTTACTTCGGAAGATCAGAGTTTCACTCATCACTGGGGTTTTGATTTTAATGCAATTCGGAAAGTATATGATATGAATAGCAGCAACAAGAAACGTGGTTTACGCGGAGCCAGTACAATTTCTCAACAAACGGCAAAAAATGTTTTTCTCACTCCCAGTCGTACATGGCTTAGAAAGGGTTTTGAAGTTTATTTCACTGCTTTAATAGAATTGTTTTGGTCGAAAAAAAGAATTATGGAAGTATATCTTAATATTATAGAGCTTGGAAATGGAATATATGGAGTTGAAGAAGCATCACAATATTATTTTCATAAATCCGCAAAAAAATTAACAAAATACGAAGCGGCTTCGATAGCTGCAATAATTCCTAATCCGAGAAATTGGTCGCCAGTTAAGCCAAATGCAAGAGTTGCAAGAAGAACTGCCTGGATTTTTTATATGATGGATAGAATTGAGAGAGTTAAATTTTAAAATAATAAAATTTATTAAGTTTATAACAATGAAAGGTAATGTTCTGTTTGAAAATTTTTCTTTACGTCAATTATTACTGGAATTAGCAAAAATAAAATCACCATTATTGACAATTATGCACCTATTATAAGCGAAATATTAAAAAACAACGTGAAATTCTGCAATCTATGGGCGTTAATCTTAATTATAGTTATTAACATTTTTTCTTCAATTTAGGATTTAAGTGATTTGTGAAAAAATTTCTACCTTTGAATTTCAATTATTAAACATTAAAATGATTATTAAAAAAACTGAACAAGAATAAATGCTAAACCAGAGATTACAACAAAAGCTATTACAAAAACTATCTCCTCAGCAGATTCAACTGATGAAACTGTTGCAAATTCCTACTATATCACTTGAACAAAGGATAAAACAGGAAGTTGAAGAAAATCCTGCCCTCGAAGAAGGAAAAGAAGATGAAGAAGAACAAAATGAAACTGACGAATTTTCCGATATGGAGGGCGAAGATAATGCTCCGGAAGAGAATAGTGAAACTGAAAAGGAAACTGAAAAGGATGAATTTAATTTGTCCGATTATGTTGATGAAGATGAAATTCCATTGTACAAAACATCCGTCAATAATGTTGCTTCTGATGATGAAAAAAAAGAAATTCCATTTGCTTCGACAATAAGTTTTCAGGAAAATCTTTTAAGTCAGCTTGGGCTCAAAAATCTAGATGAACGCAAACATATAATTGCCGAAACAATTATCGGAAACATTGATGATAGCGGATATCTGCAAAGAGAACTTTCAGCAATTGTAAATGATTTGGCATTTTCTCAAAACATAACGACTGATGTTAAAGAACTTGAAGAATTATTGAAAATTATTAATGATTTTGAACCTTCAGGAGTTGGAGCAAGAAACCTTCAGGAATGCCTTCTTATTCAACTTGAACGAAAAGAGGGAAAAAATAAAAAAACAAATATTGCAATTCTCATAATCAAAATATGTTTTGAGGAATTTACAAAAAAACATTACGAAAAAATAGTAAAAAAACTTGACATCACTGACGAAGAACTTAAAGAATCCATAAAAGAAATATTAAAACTAAGCCCGAAGCCGGGTGATGCTTTTGATAGCCAGAAAACCATTCAGTATGTTATTCCCGACTTTTCCATTTTCAATAATAATGGAACCCTTGAACTGACATTAAATTCAAAAAATGCTCCTGAGCTGCGATTAAACAGAGCTTACACAGATATGGCTCATGAATATAATAATACAAAAAATAAAAATAGTGATAAGGCAAAAGAAACATTAATGTTCGTGAAGCAAAAGATTGAAGCAGCAAAATGGTTTATCGATGCAGTAAAACAAAGACAAAACACTCTTTATAATACAATGGAAGCAATAATGAATTATCAATATGAATATTTTATTGATGGCGACGAAACAAAACTGAAACCAATGGTTTTAAAAGATATTGCCGACATTGTGAATTACGACATTTCAACAATTTCAAGAGTTGTAAACAGCAAATATGTTCAAACAAATTTCGGAACAATATTTCTTAAAAATTTATTTTCCGAATCATTGCATACCGACAGCGGTGAAGACGTTTCAACAAAGGAAGTGAAAAAGATTTTACGGGATTGCATTGAAATTGAAAGCAAGAAAAAACCTTTGACTGATGAAAAATTAACAACTATTTTGAAAGAAAAAGGTTATAACATTGCCCGAAGAACAGTAGCCAAATACCGTGAACAACTTAATATTCCCGTTGCACGAATGAGGAAGGAATTGTAAATAATGATTGGAAAATAAAAAGGTTGTAAAAATTTTGAATTGAAAACTGAAAACCATGAACTACAAATCTGACGTGGAAGCAGTAAATGCTTTTAATGTAAAATTTAAAGAACTGAGAAGCGAAATTGCAAAAGTAATTGTCGGACAGGATGAAATTGTTAAAAGTGTTTTAATTTCAATATTTGGAAACGGACATTGTCTTTTAGTTGGTGTTCCCGGACTTGCAAAAACATTACTTGTTAGTACAATTTCAAAAGTTTTAGGATTAAACTTCAGCAGAATTCAGTTTACTCCCGACTTAATGCCTTCAGATATCATAGGAACCGAAATACTTGACGAAAACAGAAAATTTAAATTTGTTAAAGGATCTTTGTTTGCAAATATCATTCTTGCTGATGAAATAAATCGTACTCCACCGAAAACGCAATCGGCTTTACTCGAAGCAATGCAGGAAAGAGCAATAACTGCGGCGGGAACAACATATCAGCTTGACAAGCCATTTTTTGTTCTTGCAACACAAAATCCTATTGAGCAGGAAGGAACATATCCTCTGCCCGAAGCACAACTCGACAGATTCATGTTCAATGTTTGGCTCGATTATCCCACGTTTATACAAGAAAAAGAAATTGTAAATCAAACAACATCCGATTACGAAGCAACTTTAAATAAAATTCTCAACGCTGAGGAAATAGTATATTTTCAAAATCTCGTAAGAAAAATTCCCGTAAATGATAACATTGTTGATTATGCTGTAAAGCTTGCGCATAAAACAAGACCCGGAAAAGAAACTGCTCATGAAATTTCAAATGAATATGTTTCATGGGGTGCAGGACCCAGAGCTTCGCAGTATTTAATTATCGGAGCAAAATGCCATGCAATTATTAACGACAAATATTCTCCCGACATTGAAGATGTGAAAGCCGTTGCATTGCCAATTTTGCGGCATCGCATAATCCGCAACTACAAAGCCGAAGCCGAAAATATTACTGTTGAAAATATTGTTGATGAAATTATGAAGAGTTTGTAAAAAATAATAATTAATAATTTTAAAATCTTATAAACTTTTTATCCATGAAAAATATATTAATATCAATTTACTTATTATTAATTCAGTTTTCTGTTTTCTCCCAGTTCCCGAAAGACACCGTAAAACTTAACGAAGTTGAAATAAAAGACCAAAACATTTCTTTTATAAAAAATGAAATTAAAAGCGAAGAACTTAAAAATATTGCTATACACGATATGGGCGATTACCTTCGTTCTGTTCCTAATGTATCGGGAGTAAAAAAAGGCGGAACATCAATCGACCCTGTTGTGAGGGGATTCAGAGCAAATCAAATCAGCACTCAAATTGATGACGGAATAAAAATTGAAGGCGGCTGTCCAAACAGGATGGACCCAGCCACATCGCGCATAGAAGCTGAGGAACTTGATAAAATAGAAATTATAAAAGGACCTTTTGCTTTAAAATATGGACCTGCAATGGGCGGAGTTGTTAATCTTGTTAGTGAAAAACCAAAGCCGTTTGATAAAAACCAAATTCATGTTAAATTGTTTTCGGGTTTCGAAAGCAACTGGAATGGTTACAAAGAGCAATTAAGTTTTTACGGTGGAGGCAAAAAAATATATTATCTCTTAACAGGTGGATTTAGAAATTACGGTAGCTACAAAGATGGCAACGGAAATACAGTAAATTCTTCATTCAGCAAATATAATTATTCGGCAAAAGTTGGTTTTATTCCAAAATTAAATCATGATATTTTGTTTACTTACAAAGAAATTCATTCATTTGAAGTAATGTATCCCGCATTACCAATGGACGAACTCGCCGATGATACAAGAATAATGGCGATTGATTACCATATAAAAAAAATTTCTAAAAAAATAAATTCGGCAGAATTTAAAATTTATAATTCCAATGTTACCCATACAATGGATAACAGCGAACGCTCAAATTATAATTCCATTGTTCCGCCTTATGCGGCTATGATGAAAATGAATGCCGAAGTTAATGCAATAAATACAGGTGGTAAAGCCGAGATGAATATTAATGTTGGAAAAAACAATATGGCTCTTGGAGTTAATTATGAAGATATAAGAAAAGATGGCGAAAGAACAGCCAGAATGGTTAATAATATGATGGATAATAAAACGAAAATGATTCTGTGGGATAAGGCAGTTATTCAAAATTATGGAATATACAGCGAATATAAAAGCACTGATGTTATTTTTGCAGTGCGATTTGATTATAATATGGCAAATTCCGAAGATACTTTGAAAATTATAAAAGAGTATAATACTTATTTCGATAATCCCCAATCGCACCATTTTAATTTCAGTATGAATTTCTGCATCAATAAGGAAATTACACAAAACCTGACAGCAGGAATAGCTCTCGGCAGGGGAACAAGAAGTCCGAATATGCTCGAAAGATATATTAAATTCCTGACTGTCGATTACGACAATTATGATTATCTGGGAAATCCGCAATTGAAACCCGAAACAAATAATGAAGCCGATTTTACATTAAAGTATAAATCGAAAAAAATTGGTAATGCATATTTCAATATTTTCTGTTCTTATGTTCAGAATTATATTACCGGAACTATTCTGGCACCGTCAGTTGCAACGCCAAAAACAACGACGGCAATAGGAGTAAAGCAATTTACAAATGCTGACTTTGCAATTTTCAAGGGGTTTGAATTTGGATATAATTCTCCCGATACCTGCAAATTTGGCTTGGAATTAACCGCATTCAGAACTATAGCCGCAAGGAAAGATGTTGTGAAATATAAATATTTTTGTGAGCAAGTAGTAGGAAAAACAACTTTGAGTAAAGATGCTTTACCCGAAATTCCACCACTTGAATCAACAATGACTTTATCATATAAGCTTTTAAAAAATAAACTCATATCAAAAGCAAGCATAAGGGTAATTGCCGAACAAGACTACGTTTCAAAAGCATATTACGAAAAAAGAACTCCGTGTTTCGTGCTTGCAAATTTTTCTGTAAGTTATAAATGTAATAAAAATATTAATTTTTCTGCCGGTGTAAATAATATTTTTAATAAAGCATATTACGAACACCTGAACAGAAGAATTCTCGGAAGTACCCATAGATTATATGAACCCGGAAGAGTTGTTTTTGCAAATCTTTTAATAAATATTTAAATATCCCGAAAAATGAAATTGCTTAATATATTGACAATAGTACTTTTTTCATTTTTCATTTTTGTAAATAGTAATTGCCATAAAGAAAAGCCAATTCCCCCTGCTGAAAACGGAAAAATAATTTTCAAATTTGCTCATTATGTTAATGGGCAGCCGTTGCAGAAAGATACAATGAAATATGTTAATGCTGCCGGAAATCCGTATAAAATAAATGAATTAAAATATTTTGTTTCGGAAGTTACACTTTATAAAAATGACGGAACAAAAAAAATAATTAAAGATTGGGTGGAAATTTTTTATATTGATATTGACGTTTCCTCAACTTTAACATGGAATGTTTACGATGATATTCCCGCAGGAAATTACGATTCAATAAATTTTGTTTTCGGAATCACACAGGAAAAAAACAAGTCATTTTTGTTTATCAATCCTCCCGAATCTAACATGGCATGGCCCGATATGCTTGGCGGTGGCTATCATTATATGATGCTCAATGGTAAGTGGAAAGATACAAATAATGTTATTCAAAATTTCAGATGCCACCTTGGAATCGGGAAAGATACTACAGGCGGTAATACTACATTTATACAAAATTACTTCACAGTTAACTTGCCCAATTCTTCATTTTCAATTTCCAAAAATCAAACAAGAGAAATTCAAATCGTGATGAATATTGAAAAATGGTTTGAAGGTGCTTATACTTTTGATTGGAATCATTACGGAGGTGATATAATGGAAAATCAGGAAGCAATGAACAAAATTGCAAAAAACGGAAAACATGCTTTTTCTCTGGAATATATTCATTAACCCCAAATAAGCCGGAAAATTTTTAAATTTAAAATTTGCCACAGATTGAAAAATTATTTTTTTTAATCTGTGAATCTTTGGCGTTTATTTTTATTGTAATTTTTATAAATATTTATTTTTATAAACACTATCTTTGCAATAAAATTCAGAATTTGAAAACATATTTAGTTACTGGCGGAGCGGGCTTTATCGGAAGCCATTTAATTGATAAGCTTCTGGCTGATGAAAGCCACAAAATTATTTGCGTTGATAATTTCAATGATTTTTATGAACCGCAGGAAAAAAGAAACAATATTGCACATCATCTAGGAAAATCAAATTTTATTTTAGCTGAAGGTGATATTAGCGAGAGGGAATTTATTACAAAAACCTTTCAAAATACAAAACCGGATGTTGTCATTCATCTGGCTGCAAGAGCAGGAGTTTTACCGTCAATAAGCAATATTGATGAATATTATCAAACGAATGTATTGGGAACGATGAATATTCTCTATGCAATAAAAAATCAGATTCCAGAAAAATTCATTTTTGCTTCTTCAAGTTCTGTTTATGGAACAAATAAAAAAGTTCCGTTTTCAGAAGAAGATGCTTTAATAAATCCTGCTTCTCCTTATTCTGCAACTAAAATCGCTGCCGAAGCTATTTGTCGCGTTTATACCAATATGTATGATATTAAAACAATTATATTGAGATTTTTCACTGTTTTCGGTCCTCGCCAGCGTCCCGATTTGGCAATAAGAAAATTTATTGAAAAAATATTGAAAAATGAAGAAATTGTCTTATACGGCAATGGTGAGAGTGCGAGGGATTATACATACGTTGATGATATTATAAATGGAATAACAAATGCGATTGAATATAAAACCGAAAATTGTGAAATTTTCAATATTGGTAATTCTACTCCTGTTAAATTAAATAAATTAGTAAAAATAATTGAAGATAATCTTGGAATAAAAGCTAAGATAAAACACACTGATATGTCGAAAGCAGATGTGCCAATAACTTTTGCTGACATCACAAAATCAAAACGAAAATTAAATTATAATCCCGAAATAAAATTGGAGAAAGGAATTAAAAAAGAAATAGAGTGGATAAAAAAAGTCGTAAGTCATAAGTCGTAAGTAAAAAGTATTTTTTATATGGATAATAAAATTTTAGAAATAACAAAAGATGTAAAATGGATTGGTGTGTTAGACCCTGACATCAGAACTTTTGATATAGTGATGGAAACCAAATACGGCACCACTTATAATTCATATTTTATCAATGCCGATAAAAAAACAATTGTTGAAACTGTTAAAGAAAAATTTGCAGATGAGTATCTTGATAAAATAAAAAGTGTTGTTAATCCCGAACAAATCGAATATATTATTGTTAATCACACAGAACCCGACCATACAGGCAGTGTAAAACATTTACTTAAAATTGCACCGAATGCTAAAATCGTGGGAAGCGGTAATGCCATCAGATATCTGACCGAAATTATCGGACATGATTTTCCGAATATTGTTGTCAAAGAAGGTGATGTTATTGATTTGGGGAACAAAATAATTAAAATTATTGGAGCACCCAACCTACACTGGCCCGATACAATTTACTCATATCTCGAAGACGATAAAATTTTATTTACCTGCGATTCTTTTGGAGCGCATTATTGTAACGAAGCCATGTTCGACGATTTGATTACCGATTATGATGATGCTTTCAAATATTATTTTGATGTCATACTTCGTCCTTTTAGTAAATTCATGCTGAAAGCAATTGAAAAAATTAAACCACTTGAAATTAATGCAATTTGCACAGGTCACGGTTCAATACTTCGCAGCAATTGGAAAAAGTATGTTGATTTATCTGAAGAATATTCAAGGAAATACATGGAAACAATAAATCCCGAAGTGGAAAAAATTCTGGTTGCTTATGTTTCTGCTTACGGTTTCACAGGTGAAATAGCAAAGGCAATAGCCGAAGGAGTTAGTCAGATTGAAGGTTTTGATGTGGAAGTTTTAGATATAGAAAAAATTGAACTGTCGGTTTTGAGTTCAAAAATTGAGCAATGTAAAGGTCTATTGCTTGGTTCTCCGACTATAAATCAAAATACATTAATGCAGATTTATAATTTTCTTGCATTAATAAATCCGTTAAGAGACAGAGGAAAACTTGCCGGAAGTTTCGGTTCTTATGGATGGAGCGGTGAAGCACCAAAAATAATTGATGTTAATTTGCGAAATTTAAAATTTAAAGTAGAATTAGAACCGTTGGCTATAAAATTCAGACCTAATGCAGAAATTAAAATTAAATGCATTGAATTTGGCAAGGAATTTGGCAGGAAGATGCTTGAAAATAAAAATGCGACAAATGAATAAATCGGAAAATGAATTTATAACTAAAGCCATAAAATTATCAATTGAAAATGTCAAAAAAGGCAAAGGAGGTCCTTTTGGTGCAATCATTGTGAAAAACAATAAAATTATTGCAAGAGGAACAAATATTGTAACTTCAACGAATGACCCTACTGCACATGCCGAAATTATTGCAATTCGAAAAGCGTCAAAAAAATTGAATGATTTTAATTTAAGCGGAAGCGAAATTTACACAAGCTGCGAGCCATGTCCTATGTGCCTTGCAGCGATATACTGGGCGGGAATAAGCAAAATTTATTATGCTGCTTCAAAAGAGGATGCAGCAAATAATGGTTTTGATGATAATTTTATTTATTGCGAAATGGCAAAAACGGAAAAAGATAGAAAGTTGCAAATACATCAATTATCACGTGACGAAGCATTGGTTGCATTCAAAGAATGGCAAAACAAAAAAGATAAAATAATGTATTAGTAAATTTAATATTTCAAAAACTTTTATTGTTTTTAAGTTCTCATATAACTCAAACAAGAATGAAAATAAAAGAAAATTTTTCTTTAAAGGAATACAATACTTTCGGCATTAATGTTTCTGCGAAATATTTTGTTGAGTTCAATTCTGTTGATGAAATTATGGAATTTTTAAAAATCAAAAAATACAAAAACGTTCCTAAACTTATACTTGGAGGAGGAAGCAATATTTTATTTACAAAAGATTTTGATGGGATTGTAATAAAAATAAACAACAAAGGAATTGATATTCTCAAAAAGGAAAAAGAGTTTGTTTTTGTGAGAGCCGCTGCCGGCGAAGTGTGGAATGATTTTGTGAAATATTGTTTGGAAAAAAATTATGGAGGAATTGAAAATTTATCATTGATTTATGGTAATGTAGGAAGCGGTTCGGTTCAAAACATAGGAGCTTACGGTGTTGAACTTAAAGATGTTTTTCATGAATTAAAGGCAATAAATATCGAAACACATGAAATTAAAAGATTTTCAAGGGCAAAATGTAAATTCGGTTATAGAGATAGTATTTTAAAAAATGAACTGAAAAATAAATTCATAGTAATTTCCTCAACATTCAAGCTCACAAGTAAAAATCATTTATTATTCACAAAATATGGAAGCATTGAAAATGAGCTGGAATCAATGGGAGTAAAAAAGCCTGATATTTATACTATATCACAGGCAATTTGCAGTATCCGTGAACGCAAACTTCCCGCTCCTTCTGAGATAGGAAACGGAGGAAGTTTTTTCAAAAATCCTTTTGTTGACAAAAACATGTTTCAATATTTGCAAATGAAATATCCTAGCATTCCTTATTTTGAAGCAAAAGACAACAAAATAAAAATTTTTGCAGGATGGCTTATCGAACAAGCAGGATTAAAAGGAATGAGAATAGGAGATGCCGGTGTTCATGAGGAACAAGCTCTTGTACTCGTAAATTATGGAAAAGCCAAAGGCAACGAAATACTTGACCTCGCAAAAAAAATTCAAAAAACAGTATTTGAAAAATTTAAAATAAGTATGGAATTAGAAATAAATGTGATATAAAATATTCTACACAATCATTATCACTTTTTAATACTTCTCACGGAGTAATTTTCTTTGTTCTCAGTAAATTCAAAATATTTCCCATTACTTTGAGGTATAGCCAAAAATTTTTCATTTGCCTGCTTGTAATATTCGACAGAAATTATATTTCTTTTGGTTTTATAAATTAAATACAAATATGGAGCAGGACAAGAAGTTTGAATATTCACAAAAATAACATCTTCACCGGATGAATTATACTTAATAAAATTTGCAGTTTTGTTAATGAATTGAGCATTGAATTTTTCATCATAATATTTATCAAATCTTATTTTAGAAAAATAGACCAGCATCAGTATTACAAATAACAGTAAGAATTTTATATACTTATTTCTGAAATTAATAAAGAATTTATTTGCAGATATTCCCAGCATAATTGAAAAAGGTACAGAAATTCTCGAAAAACATTCGAGGTGAATAACGTTTGCATTGAAAAAGATTATTGAATGAATTAGCGTAGGAAAAACAGATAAAATAAATAAAACATTAATCGGAGAAAGAGTAAAATTTAATTTCACTTTTTTAGTTATAATAAGAAAAAGTAGTAAAGCTATTGTCAGATAACCAAACCCGAATAAAGCAGAATTATAATTTTCAAAAAACAATTTATATGATTGCAAATTAAATATACTAATATGCATACTGCTGAGCCTTTCACCGAAATATCCGCTTCGTTCCACAAATCGTATAAATAATGAATGAATGAAATCATAAAATCCGTTTATTGAAGAATACTGTACAACCATTAAAGCCAGCGAAAATAAAACTGACAACAAAATACATTTTATGAGTTTTAAATAATAAGAATTTGTTTTTATGGATACCTCTGATAACTGAAAATTCACTTTACCCCTAACCCTAAAGGGAGGCGAATTTTCAGATGTTTCACCCTTCAGGGATGGGGCAAAAACATCTGAAAATTGATTTTTTTTAAATTCTCTTATTTTAATGAAAGCAATAATCAAAACTGCTGTACCGAAGAATATCCCAAGCCATTCGGAATAAGTCAACAGAAATGTAATCAGTGAAATTAAAAATAAATCTATTTTTTTAATCTTACTATTTTGATTAAAAATTTTAAACGAAATAAGTATTCCCGCAAGCCATAAGGGGCGAGAAAAAGTTTCGCAAGAAAATACTTCTGTATGGAAAAAAAGCATAACAGGAGATAACAGATAAAAAATATATGCAATAATTGCTCCAAGGAATAATTTATTTTTGCCATTAAAAAAATCAGTTTTTCTTTTGCTATCAGCATTTAGTATAATCAGGAAAACAAGGATTGCACTGATAAAATGAATAACCAAATTGAAAATCTGTAATATGAATTTTGAAGGAGGGATATGAATAATTTTAAAAATAATAGTCGGAAAAAGAAATGAGAACGGAGGAAATGAAACATAATAATTATTACCATTTTTATCCTCTACACGTTTGTAAAATGCAGCATATTTATCGCCCTTATTGTTATAGGTTTGTATCGGACTGAAATGAGATTCAAACAATCCGTAAGCATACATATTTTCGAAAATTGTCAGTTTTTCTGTATAACAATATTCGTTGCATTTCAGTTCATTGTTTAAATATGGAAGTCGAACAATTACAGAAACAATAAAAATAGCAATCAGTAATAATATGGTTCTTATTTTATTGCTCAATTTTAGAATAGGTTAGATTATATTTATGAGAGTTAAACAATAACTTTTATCGAACTGTTTTTTGTTAAATTCATTGAATTAACATCAACATCAGTTATAAGATTTATACCCGGGTTCTTTCCTTTTTCAAAGGAACCGAATTTGCTGTTGACATTTAAGAATTTTGCTCCATTCAGTGTTCCCCATTTTATGAGCTTTTCTAAAGAAATTTTAGAATTGCTTTTTAAAGTAATTGTTTTCATTTCTTCAAGAATTGAAAGTTGAAAGTTTGATGCTAAACTATCAGTTCCTAATGTTATTCTATCATCAAATGCTGAAAATAATTTGAAATCAGGTAATTTATTTTCGATAAAAATATTTGCATTAGGGCAAAAGCTCCACCATATATTTTTGAAGTATTCATTTACAAAATCAATATCTTCTTTTTTAGTAAAAGTATTATGTACAAAAAGAGTTTTTAGTTCTTTTGGTATTAATGGAAGCATTGACTGCAAAGAACTTTTTCCTGTTGCTACCCATTTCGAAACATCATTGCCCCAGATTTTATGTTGCTCAAAAATTGCTCCGCTTCCGGTTAAAAACATTTCATTTTCAGCCTGACTTTCCTGATTGTGGATGGTTTGAAGAGAATTGTTTTTAAGAGCAAAATCAAAAACTCTCTTTATTAATTTATTTGAAACAGTAAAAGGAGTATGAAGAACAATTGAAGAACTTTTTATTTCCTTGTTTAACCCAAATGCATTATCAAAAATTCTATCTGCTTTATTTTCATCAAAAGAATAAACCTCAATAAAAGTGTGAAAATATATATTGCTGTTATTTTTTATTTTAAAAGAGATATTTGTATTTGAAATATCACCAACAGCAACAATTCCATTTTTAAGCATTTGTTTTTCCGCTTCAACTGCTGCCAATAATATTATTTCTTTCTTTGCTTTTTTTAATTTTTCTATTTCAACTATAAAATTTATTAACCCAAGATTTTGCTTGATTTTATTGAGCATAAACGACAATTCCAAATGACAGTGAGTGTTGACAAAACCCGGACAAATTATTCCATCATAAAATTCAACATCCTGAAGGTTATAGTCAATCGCAGAACTCTCAATCAAATCTAAAATTCTTCCATTACCATCAGTTATGATAATTCCTTTTTTTAATGGTGGAGAAGAAACAGGAAAAATGTAGTCAGCAGAAATTTTTCGCATGATAAATTTTATTTACTTGGATATTGCATGAATATCATTATCTGGGTTTCGTCTTCCTTTGCGCCTTTGTAATCACCAAGAGCTTTCCTAACGGCTCTTCTATTAATGTATGCATCTAAACAATACGGGTCTATTTCAATAATTTTACTGAAATCCTGAAGTGCTCCCTGTAAATCATTTATAGCGTGTTTTGCAATACCTCTGTTGTTATATACATGAATGTTGTGTGGTTTTATTCTCGAAGCATCATCAAAATCAGCTATTGCTTCTTTATATTTTTTAAAATTTAAAAGACATAATCCTCTTGCTAAGATAGCATCAAAATTATTGCTTTTTAATTTTATTGCAGCGTCAGCATTTTCAAAAGCTCCTTTATAATCTTTAATACTGATTTTAACTATTGCGGCTTGTGAATGTGCTTCGCTTATTAACGGATATTTTTTCACAACGTCGTTAAATAAAGTATTGCCATCCTTCCATACTTTATTTCTATTCCATGTAATATAAGAAAAGATTGAAGTATAAATAATCAGTATAATTAAAAAAACAGATTTTGCTTTATTAAATATTTTTAATTTATTATCCTCAGTGTCGCTATAAAATTGCCCAACCATGAAAAACAATCCGATGTATGAAATATAAGAATATCGTTCGGCAACGATTGCTTTCCCGACAGGCACCAATTGAATTTGCAATGCCAGTGTTATCATATAAAACAAAAATCCAAATATTAAAAGTTTTCTGTATTTGCTAAATTTATAAATGCTGAAAACAATTAATAATATTGCTAAAAAGGATAGATAATAAACAGCAGGCAATAATCCGTTATTTTTAACAGGATAATAATGCATCGCCGATAATTTCATTGGCACAAACATTTGATATATGTAAAAAATTATCGAATAACAAACACAAAAAAATTTATCAATAACATTATAACCTTTTAAAGTATAAAATGCTCCAATGTCTTTTTGTGCATGTATATTAATCAACCCGAAGATAAGCGCCAGAACGAAGTATGGTATTTTTTCCAGAAAAACATTAAAGCTGAATTTTCTCTTGTAATAATAATCAATTAAAATAATAAGTACAGACAAGCACACAACCGATGGCTTAGAATACAATGACAATAAAAATGAAATCATTGACAGCAAGAGAAATTTGCTTTTTGATTTTATAATATACTTTACATAAAATACCAATGAAATCAGGAAAAAGAATGAATATAACATGTCTTTTCTTTCGGAAACCCACGAAACAGATTCAACATGCATCGGATGAATTGCAAAAAATAAAGACACTATTATTGCAATTGTTTTTTTCTTTTTGAGCAGATAAACCAAATAAAATACAAGTAAAATATTTATTAAATGAAAAATAAGATTTTCCAAATGATACGGATGAGGATTAAGCTTGAAAAAATGATAATCTACGGCAAGTGATAAAATTGTTAATGGATGGTAATTTCCCGCCACTAAAGTTTTTGTAGAAAAAATATCACTTATGTTTTGAGCAGTAAAATTTTTGATGAAATTATTTTCAGTAACATAAACATCGTCATCCCATGGAGCTACAAAATTGTTTCTGATGGAATTTGAATAAACAATAATAGTGAGAAGTAATATTGCCGGAAGGAAGAATTTTATTTTTGCTTTGCTTTTATCTTCTACATTATCAGCAATTTTAATACTTTTCTGAATATTCTTTTTTTGCTTTTTTTTAATAGTCATAATAAATTTATAAACTATTAATTTATTTCGATAGCCAAACTTTAAACTGAAAATTGAATTTTTATCCCTTGGAAAACAGTGCTTTTATAATCATTCCCGCCATTTTAGGATTTTCTTTTAAGCGGCGTGTGCAGTATGCAAACCATTTTGTACCAAAAGGAACATAAACTCTCATCCTATGTCCGTTGTTAATAATGGATTTTCTGAGTTCGGGTGTTACACCGTATAACATCTGGAATTCATACATATTTTTCGGAACTTTATATTTTTCAATAAGCTTATATGCTCCGTCAACCAAAGGCTTATCATGTGTGGCAATTCCGGGATAAATTTTATTTTGAAAAACATATTCCAAATCATCAAGAAAATGCTCGTTTATTTCTTCATATTGTTTATAAGCAAGTTCTTTGGGTTCATTGTAAATGCCTTTGCAAAGCCTGTAATTTAATGGAACATCAGCATTATTCAAATCAAGCATATTTTTAATATCATCTTTTGTTCTTTTCAAATATGCTTGCAATACAAGACCGACATTCTTAGGAAATTCTTTTTTTAATTTTCGGAATAATTCAATTTCCATGTCGGTACATTGTGTATCTTCCATGTCAACACGAACAAAATTATTGTATCCTGCAGCTTTTTTTACAATTTCCCTGATGTGTTTGTAACAAACATTCCTATCAATGAGTAATCCGAACATTGTCGGTTTTAAAGAATAATTTCCATCAATGTTGTTTTTCTGTGCAATGTCAATTATTTCGAGATATTCCTGTTTGTTTTTCTCCGCTTCATCAAGAGTTTTAATAAACTCACCGAGTATATCGAGAGTTATTTTTATTCCTTCGCTGTTGAGCTCTTTGCATGCTTTTATAGCATCGTCAATAGTTTTACCTGCAACATACCTTTTTGAAAATATCCATACAAAGCTCTCAGGCATATATGGAAGCAACTTTGATATTAGTTTATTGAACATGATTCATCATTTTAAATAATTATTAATGTAAGCATTTTGTTTATGCAAAAATAAAATTTATACATTTCTAAATATAAAAATAATGTTTTTTTAAATTAAAATAAATTCTTATTTTTACAATTCTAAAGGGGTGCTCTGAAAAAGGGCTGAGAAAATACCCGTTGAACCTGATGCGGATAATGCCGACGTAGGAAACGATTTATAAGCCCAATCTTCAAAGCTTCCCTTAGTGCAAAGTATAAGTTATTAAAAAGCTATGAGCTACGAGTTTCGAGCTGTTAGAAAAAATAATAGTGAATAATTTTTCAATCTTTTAATTTTAAATATTCTTATGCTAAAAATAGCTGATAAAACATTTATATCACGGCTCTTTACAGGTACCGGCAAATTCAGTTCGACAAAAATCATGGAACAAGCATTACTTGCTTCGGGCAGTGAACTTGTTACAGTTGCTCTGAGAAGAATAGATTTGAAAAATAATGATGACGATATATTAAATCATTTAAAGTGCAAACAGTTTAGCATAATGCCAAATACTTCCGGAGCAAGAAATGCAAAGGAAGCAATTTTTGCATCGCAGCTTGCCCGCGAAGCATTAGAAACAAATTGGGTGAAACTTGAAATTCATCCCGACCCGAAATATTTAATGCCCGACCCGCTTGAAACGCTTGAGGCAGCTAAAGAACTTGTAAAATTGGGATTTGTTGTTTTGCCATACATAAATGCAGACCCTGTTTTATGCAAACGCCTCGAAGAAGTTGGTGTTGCTGCTGTCATGCCGCTTGGTTCAGCAATAGGCAGTAACAAAGGTTTGAAAACAAGAGATATGCTCGAAATAATTATTGAGCAAAGTAATATTCCGGTTGTTGTTGATGCAGGAATCGGTACACCATCACACGCTGCTGAAGCAATGGAAATGGGTGCAGATGCCGTTTTGGTAAATACTGCAATTGCAGTTTCTTCAAATCCGGTGCAAATGGGAATTGCTTTTAAATTAGCAGTTGAAGCCGGAAGAATTGCATTTGAATCGCAACTTGGAAAAACAAGCAAACAAGCAATAGCAAGCAGCCCGCTGACTGCTTTTTTGGATTAAAATAAAAGATTATGTATCAAAAGTTAAGTAAATAAAATTAACCGCAAAGTCGCTAAGACGCAGAGAAGAATATCTTTGCGACCGCGACTCAGCGGTAAAAAAATACAGCAACTGCTAAATAAAGAAAAATTTAAAGATAAAATGTTCAAAGAAATTTTCGACACATACAATTGGGAAGAAATAAAGCAAAATATTTATTCCAAAACTTCTGCTGATGTGGAATCGGCTATGAGTAAAACTCAACGGAGAACATTGGAAGATTTTAAAGCACTTGTGTCTCCTGCAGCTATTGATTACATTGAACAAATGGCACAACTCAGCCGTGATTTAACACTGAAAAGATTTGGCAAAAACATTCAAATGTATATTCCGGTTTATATTTCAAATGAGTGTCATAATAGTTGTGTTTACTGCGGTTTTAGCAAGAAAAATAATATTAAAAGAATAACTCTTACAGAAGAACAAATTTTAAAAGAGATAAAAGAAATTAAAAAATTAGGATTTGAACATATTTTAGTTGTTACAGGTGAGAATGATTTAAAAGCAGGAGTTGAATATTTTAAAAAAGTTCTGCCACTTTTTAAGTCAGAATTTACTCATGTTTCAATGGAAATTCAGCCATTGATGCAATCGGGTTATGAGCAATTGATACAACTTGGATTGAATACTATTTTGATATATCAGGAAACATACAATAAAAATTTTTATAAAAATTTTCATCCTGCCGGTAAAAAATCGGATTTTTATTTTCGCCTCGAAACACCCGACCGACTTGGGAAAGCAAATATAAATAAAATCGGAATAGGTTTTTTAATCGGATTAGATGATTGGCGTACTGAGGCATTTTACACTTCATTACATTTGAATTATCTCGAAAAAAATTATTGGAAAACAAAATATTCAATTTCATTTCCGCGTCTGAGACCTGCTGCCGGTGAATTTGAACCTATAGTTAATATTACAGACAAAGAACTTGTTCAACTGATTTGTGCATATAGAATTTTTAATGAAAATGTGGAATTAAGTATTTCTACAAGAGAAAGCGAAAAATTCAGAGATAACTTAATAAAATTAGGAATAACTAATATCAGTGCAGGTTCAAAAACAAATCCCGGGGGATACAGCGTTTTTAAAGAAAGTTTAAAACAGTTTGAAATTCACGATAAGCGTTCTCCTGAAGAAATCAGTGAAATTATAAAACAACAAGGATACGAAGTGGTTTGGAAAGATTGGGATAAAACATATAATTAAAAAATTAAATGATTGAAAAATTAAAAGATTAAAATATTTCAAAATGAAATTATCATTAACAAAAGATGAAATAAGGCGGTATAGCAGACATTTGATTTTGAAAAATATTGGAATTGAGGGGCAGTTGAAATTAAAAAAATCAAAAGTTTTTGTTGTTGGAGTGGGTGGTTTGGGTTGTTCAGTATTGACTTATTTAACTGCCGCGGGAGTTGGCAACATTGGCATAGCCGATTATGATATTGTTGAGGAAAGTAATTTACAACGTCAGATTTTATATGATGTAACCGATATAGGTAAATGTAAAGTTGAAGTTGCCGTGCAAAAATTATCAAAACAAAATCCTTATGTAAAATTCGATATTTATAACACAAAAATCACAAAAGAAAATATACTTGATATTATTAAGAATTATGATGTTATTGTTGATGGCAGTGATAATTTTTCAACTCGTTATTTAATAAATGATTCCTGTATTATTCTTAACAAAATATTTGTTTATGGTGCAATTTTTCAATTTGAAGGGCAGGTATCGGTTTTTAGTTATAAAAACGGACCAACATATCGCTGTGTTTATCCCGAACCACCCAAACCTTCTGATATGCCAAATTGTTCTGAAATAGGCGTATTTGGCGCAATACCCGGGTTGGTTGGTACAATACAGGCAAATGAAACAATAAAAATTATTACCGGAACTGGTGATGTTTTGTCAGGAAAATTATTTACAATCAATGCTCTTTCATTTGAAGTAAATATTTTCAACATAAATAAAATTGAAGAAAATCTAAATATTAAAGAACTCGGCGATTATGACTACACCTGCGAAGAGGATAATACAATAAAAGAAATTTCAGTTGTTGAGTTGAAAAAAATGATGGATAATAATGAAGATTTGCAAATAATAGATATTCGCGAACCCAATGAACTTATTATTTCTACTTTGGGTGGTGAATTGATTCCAATGGAAGAAATTTTTAATGATATTGGTAAAATTTCAAAAATAAAACCTGTAATTTTTATTTGCAGAAATGGTCACAGAAGCCGTTTTGTTATTAAGCTTTTGCAGGAGAATTATAATTATAAAAATTTATTCAATCTAAGAGGCGGTTTAAATGATTGGGCTGATTTGATTGATAAATCAATGACGAAGTATTAAATTGCATTATTCGTTTAAAAAATGTTTGTAGTTTGTTGTTGCTCATAGCTCGGAGTTTGTAGCTCGTAGATTTGATTATTAAACGTTTAATAGCTCAATTATATTGAAATAAAATAAACAAAAAATAAAAAAATAACTTATGATAACAGTGAATAATAAAGAAATTCCATTTGAAAAAAGTATTTGTTTAACTAACTTGCTGGACAAACTTGAAATAAAATCTGAAAAAGGAGTTGCTGTGGCAATTCACAATAATATAATTCCAAAACATCAATGGAACGATTATTTTGTTAAGGATAATGATAAAATAACCGTTATCAAAGCAACACAGGGAGGATGAATTTAATTAATAATGAAAAATTAATAATAAAATAAAATGTCAAACACTGAAAAAAATAATATATCAACAATGCCTTTTTTAAATTCAAAAAAAATTTATGTAAAAGGAAAAATTCATGACATTAATGTTGCAATGCGTGAAATTACTTTGGTTGATTTGGGAAAAAATAATTATGAAAACGAAAAAACAAAAATTGTTGTGTATGATACAAGCGGTATATATACTGATGAAGATGCAAAGATAAATATTCGTGAAGGACTGCCGTGCATAAGAGAAAAATGGATTGAAGAAAGAGGCAATATTGAACGACTTCAGAATTTCAGCTCTGAATATTGTAACAAAAGATTACGTGATAAAAGTTTGAATGATTTACGATTTCCAAAAATAAAAATGCCTTTAAAAGTTAAAAATGAAAAAAATATCACTCAGCTTTATTATGCTAAAAAAGGTATTATCACTCCTGAAATGGAATATATTGCTATTCGCGAAAATCAGCAGACGGAAAAATTAAAAAACAGAAAATATTTTCATGAAGGAGAAAATTTCGGTGCAAATATTCCTTCAGTTATTACACCTGAATTTGTGCGAGATGAAGTAGCATCGGGAAGAGCAATAATACCTGCAAATATAAACCACCCCGAATGCGAACCAATGATTATAGGAAGAAATTTTTTAGTAAAAATAAATGCAAACATCGGCAATTCGGCAATTACTTCATCAATAGAAGAAGAAGTTGAAAAAGCAATATGGGCTTGTCGTTGGGGAGCTGATACAGTTATGGATTTATCAACAGGAAAAAATATTCATGAAACAAGAGAATGGATTATCAGAAATTCTCCAGTGCCAATTGGCACTGTTCCTATATATCAGGCATTGGAAAAAGTTGATGGAATTCCTGAAGAATTGACTTGGGAAATTTTTAGAGATACATTAATTGAACAAGCAGAACAGGGTGTTGATTATTTTACAATTCATGCGGGAGTTTTATATGCTTATGTTCCGTTGACAGCAAAACGGCTTGGTGGAATTGTTTCACGCGGTGGCGCTGCCATGTCAAAATGGTGTCTTGCTCATAAAAAAGAAAATTTTCTTTATACAAACTTCGAAGAAATTTGCGAAATATTAAAATCTTATGATATTGGTATATCGCTTGGTGATGGTTTTAGACCCGGTTGCATTGCCGATGCAAATGATGAGGCACAGTTTGCAGAATTGGAAACATTGGGTGAACTTACCAAAGTTGCGTGGAAAAATGATGTTCAGACAATAATTGAAGGACCAGGACATATCCCTATGCATCTGATAAAATACAATATGGAAAAACAATTGAAAGATTGTTGTGAGGCACCTTTTTATACACTCGGACCATTAGTTACCGACATTGCTCCTGGTTATGACCATATTACTTCTGCAATAGGTGCTGCAATGATTGGCTGGTATGGTGCGTCAATGCTGTGTTACGTAACTCCTAAGGAACATTTGGGATTACCGAATAAAAAAGATGTTAAAGATGGTGTAATTGCTTATAAAATAGCTGCACATGCTGCCGACATTGCAAAAGGTCATCCTGCAGCTCAATACAGAGATAATATTTTAAGTCAAGCGCGTTTCGACTTTCGCTGGAACGACCAGTTTAGTTTGTCATTAGACCCCGATACTGCTGTTGAATTTCACGATGAAACTTTACCTGAAAATGCTGATAAAGAATCAAAGTTTTGCTCAATGTGCGGACCAAACTTTTGCGCAATGCGAATGACAAAAGAAGTTAGAGAATGTGTGAAAATTAGTCAAACCGATAATTCGATAATTTAAAAATAAAAATGCCACAGATTCACAGATTAAATATATAAAATGAAATACGCTATTATTTCCAGTCCATCTGAATTTCCTGATGAAATTGAAATCATTAATTCCTTATTTGAAGAAGGATTGGAAATATTTCATCTTCGCAAACCCGATTATAATTTTTCACAATTTGAAGAATTGATAAAAGAAATTCCTGAAAAATTTCATAAAAAAATAGTCATTCATTCAAATTATGAGTTGGCTGAAAAGTACAATCTTAAAGGTATTCACTTTTCATTAAAAAATACAAACATTAAAAATCTTAAAATTAATTCTACTCACAATTATCATGTCAGCGCATCATTCCATTCATTAGAAGAATTTTGCAAATATGGAAAGTATTTCGATTATGCTTTTATAAGTCCTGTGTTTAATAGTATTTCAAAAAAAAATTATAAAAGTGAAATCACTCATCAGGAAATAAGTAATTTTTTAAAAAGTGAAAAAAAATCGTGTAAAGTTTTTGCACTCGGAGGTATTGATGAAAATAATATTGATACAATAAAAAAATTAGGTTTTGATGGATTTGCAACACTTGGAGCTATATGGAACATCTCTTTTTCTAAAGAAGAAATTATTAATAAGTTTAGAAGAATTAAGAAAATTGTTAACCCACATTGCACCACAAACTACACACCCGTATGATTTTAATCAGGATGTATTGCTTTTAAAAATAGATAGTGCAGGAAATATTGAATGGCAAAAAACATGTAATAATAATATTTATGTAGGGTTATAATATAGTTCAAACTCAAGACAAAAGATACTTAAACGAAGAAAATCAAATTTCGTGTAGGATTATTTTATTAATGTTTTCAGAATGAAAAAAAGAACAATAGAACGAAATATGTTTTATGGAGCGACGCCGAAAACATTTGAAATAGCATGTGGTACAACAAAGTTCGTCGGGACTATTTTATCAGGAAAGGGAATTTGTCAAAATTCTTCAAAGCGATTCCTGTTCCGCGGGCAACAGCACGCAGCGGGTCTTCTGCCAAATGAACGGGAAGTTTAGTTTTGAGTGAAATTCGTTTATCGAGCCCTCTTAAAAGTGCACCGCCGCCTGCAAGATAAATTCCGGTGCGGTAAATATCGGCTGAAAGTTCGGGAGGTGTCATTTCAAGTGCATTGAGAATTGCCGTTTCAATTTTCGAAATTGATTTATCCAGAGCATGAGCAATTTCAACATAAGAAACATAAATTTCTTTCGGAATGCCAGTCATAAGGTCGCGTCCGTGAACTGCATAATCGGCTGGAGGATTTTCCAATTCGGCAATTGCAGCTCCGACTTCAATTTTTATTTTTTCCGACGACCTTTCACCAACAAGTATATTATGCTGACGGCGCATATAATCCTCAATATCGTAATTAAAAACATCGCCGGCAGTTCTTACTGATTTATTGCAAACAATACCGCCGAGAGCGATTACTGCTACTTCACTTGTTCCTCCGCCAATATCTATAACCATTCTTCCTTCAGGTTCGAGAACATCAAGTCCTATGCCTATTGCAGCAGCCATAGGTTCGTGAATAAGTCGCACTTCTTTTGCTCCTGCATGTTCGGCAGAGTCGCGGACAGCACGCTCTTCAACTTCGGTAATTCCCGACGGAATGCAAATAACCATTTTTAATGATGGAGCAAATATGCCATTGTGGGTGCCAATCATTTTAATCATTCCTCTAATCATGTGTTCTGCTGCCTGAAAGTCGGCAATAACACCATCTTTCAAAGGACGGATTGTTTTAATATTTTCGTGGGTTTTACCGTGCATCATTTGTGCTTGCTTACCCACCGCCATAATTCTGCCTGTTGTTCTGTCAATAGCCACAATAGACGGCTCATCAACTACAACTTTGTCGTTATATATAATCAAAGTATTGGCTGTACCCAAGTCAATTGCTATTTCTTTAGTTAAAAAGGAAAAGAGTCCCATTTTTATTTTTGTTTGAGATTTTTGTTTTTAATGTTTAAAATGTCTGATGCCTGTAAGAACCATTCCGATTTTATTTTTATTGCAATATTCAATTGTGTCTTTATCGTTAATTGAGCCACCGGGTTGAATAACCACAGTAATTCCAGCTTTATGAGCAATTTCAACGCAATCGGCAAAAGGGAAAAATGCATCGGATGCCATAACTGCTCCGTTCAAATCGAATTTAAACTCTTTTGCTTTTGCAATTGCCTGTTTTAATGCATCAACTCTTGATGTTTGTCCTACCCCGCTTGCTAACAACTGTTTGTTTTTTGCCAAAACTATTGCATTTGATTTTGTATGTTTTACAACTTTATCGGCAAATTCCATATCAATATATTCATTCTGACTCGGAGCAGTATCGGTAATTAGCTTCATGTCATTAATTCCGATTATTACTGTATCTTTTTGTTGTTCTAACATTCCGTTCAGAATTGTTCTGAACTGAGTTGTTGGTTTTACAAAATTTTTCCTGAGCAAAATTATTCTATTTTTCTTTGATTTCAATAAATTAAGGGCATTATTTTCATAAGCGGGAGCAATTATAACTTCAAAAAAAAGTTTATTTATTTCTTCTGCGGTGGCATTGTCGATGATTTTATTGGCAGTTAAAATTCCGCCAAATGCAGAAACAGGGTCACCTGCGAGGGCATCTTTCCATGCATCGATAAGTTCGGGACGCGAAGCCAAACCACATGCATTATTGTGTTTGACAATTGCAAATGTAGTTTCATTAAAATCGTCAATAAGATTAACTGCGGCATCAACATCAAGGAGATTGTTGTATGATAATTCTTTCCCGTTCAGTTGTTCAAACATTTGAGAAAAATCGCCATAGTAAATGCCTTTCTGGTGAGGGTTTTCGCCATATCGTAAAACTTTAGCTCCCGATACAGAATATTTAAACGATTTTGTTTCGTTGTTTTTATTAAAATATTTGAATATTGAAGTATCATATCCTGAAGTTACATCAAAGGCATAAGTGGCAAATGTTTTCCTTTGCTCCAAAGAAATTTCACCTTTGTTTTCTGTAAGAATTTCATAAAATTCCTTATAATATTTTGCAGACGGAACAATAACAACATCTTTAAAATTCTTTGCAGCTGCTCTTATAAGTGAAATTCCACCGATATCAATTTTTTCAATTATTTCCTTTTCATCATTGGTATTAGCAACGGTTTCTTCGAAAGGATATAAATCAACAATGACAAGGTCGATTTCTTTTATGTTGAATTTTTCGAGTTCTTTTTTATCGTTTTCATTATCACGGCGTGCAAGTATTCCGCCAAAAATTTTTGGATGAAGGGTTTTTACTCTTCCTCCGAAAACTGAAGGGAATGATGTCATATCTTCAACCGAAACTGCCTTAATTCCCAGCTCTTCAATATATTTTTGAGTTCCTCCGGTAGAAAAAATGCTAACTCCAAGCTCATCAAGTTTTTTAATAATTTCTGTAAGTCCTTCCTTATGATAAACAGATATTAAGGCACTTTTAATTTTTTTTAATTCCATCTTTACTATTCATTTTTTGTTCGTAAATAGAGTTTGTCCATAATGTCCGATTTCTTTGTTATTCTCGTTTTAAAAACCAGTCATTTACTACAGTAAACTCCTGATTTTTAAAACTTCGAAAGCCTCGAACGCGAACATTCTGAACCAAACTCTCGACTTTATATACAGACACTAAATATGCAAATTTGCTAAATTTAATGAAATAAACAATTTTTTAAACTTCCGATTATATTTTAATTTGTAAATTTACGACATTCTCAGTAAATTTTATTATACGAGCTTCAAATAAATTTAGTTGCTTATGTTTTTATTGATTAAACTCATAAAAGAAAGTCTGTTTTTTGCGGTTACTGCCATTATAGCTAACAAGCTTCGCACTATTCTTACATTACTTGGAATTACAATAGGAATTTTTACGATAATCTGTGTTTTTACTGTGGTGGATTCGATGGAAAGCAAAGTACGCAATAGCGTTGCTTCACTTGGCGATAATGTTTTATTTGTTCAAAAATGGCCATGGTCTTTTGGCGGCGACTATCAATGGTGGAAATATATGAACAGACCTTTTCCTACAATAAAGGAAATGGAATTGATTAAGAAAAATTCGCGCTATACTGAAGCTGTTACTTTTTTAATGTCGTCTTCCAAAAAAGCCGAATACCAAAACAATAGCATGGAAAACATTGAAATAATTGGTATTTCCAATGAATACGAAAAAGTGTGGAACATAGAACTCAGAGAAGGAAGATTTATTTCCGAACTTGAATTTAACAGCGGGAAAAATGTTGCGGTTGTTGGTTCTGAAATTGCAAAAAATCTTTTTGGAAATTTGAATCCTATTGGAAAATTCGTTAAAACTTTAGGAAGAAAAGTTGAAGTAATAGGAATTTTAAAAAAAGAAGGCGAAGACAGTTTTAACAACAGCAATGATAATACCATAATACTTTCTGTAAATTTCGTGAGAAACATACTTGATATTCGTTCCGATAGGGTTAACCCCACTATAGTAGTAAAAGCGAAAGCAGGAATATCAAACGAGCAGTTGAAAGATGAGCTTATTGGTCTGATGCGAGCAATAAGAAAACTGAAACCATTAGCCGAAGACGATTTTGCAATTAATGAAACAAGTTTAATCACTAAAGGCCTTGATAGTTTCTTTTTCGGACTTTCCCTTGCAGGTTGGATTATTGGTGGATTTTCAATAATTGTAGGTGGATTCGGAATTGCAAATATTATGTTTGTTTCAGTAAGAGAAAGAACAAATATTATAGGAATTCAAAAATCTTTAGGCGCAAAAAATTATTTTATTCTTTTGCAGTTTTTATTTGAATCGGTTATTCTTTGCCTTATCGGGGGAGCTTTAGGTTTGCTTCTGGTATATCTCGGAACTCTTATTGTTTCATTTCTTTTCGATTTTAGTTTAACTCTCACTTTCTACAACATTTTTAAAGGATTATTTATTTCTGCCGGCATAGGCGTAATTTCCGGTTTTATTCCGGCATTTGTAGCTTCACGTTTAGACCCTGTGGTAGCAATCAGACATTAGTGTTAAGTTAAATATATTTTATTGCATTAATAAAGCTGGATGTTAGATGCTTGACACTTCCGATTTTTCTAATTTCCATCATCAAACTTCTAATTTCTCTTTTACATAAGTAATTGAAATTTAGCCGATAAATTTTTGATAATAATAAATATGTTTTTATATTTGCTGGCAAATCAAACAAATATATATGGATAAATCTTCAATATATCGACAAAATAAAATAAATGATGCGGTTGATAAAATTAAAGCAATTGCACATCCAATCCGACTTGATATAGTTGATTTACTGGGAAAAAACAAAAAGATGACTGTTACCGAAATATATCTTAAATTAAATTTAGAACAAGCAATTACTTCACACCACTTGGGAATATTGAGAGATAAAGGCATATTGGGTTCTGTCCGAAAAGGGAAAAATATTTACTATATAATAAAACAAGAAAATATTTTAAAAATTATTGCTTGCCTTTCAGAATCTATGTAACTTTGTTTTTTTAGACATAATTAAATCTGGAAAGTTCCCGTTTACAGCATATTTTAAATTCTTTACCCGGTAGACCTGGTATATATCAGTTTTTCGACCGTGATAAAAACATTATATATGTTGGCAAGGCAAAAAATTTAAGAAAAAGAATAATATCATATTTCAATGGAAATTTCCAAAACGGCAAAACCGCCGTAATGCTCGGCAAAACCGATGACATAAAATACATTGTGGTTGATACCGAAGCCGATGCATTACTTCTTGAAAATAATCTGATAAAAAAATACCAGCCCCGCTATAATATTTTATTGAAAGATGATAAAACTTTTCCGTGGATATGCATTAAAAATGAACGTTTCCCAAGAATTTTCTCAACAAGAAATATTTTAAAAGACGGTTCACAGTATTTTGGACCCTATACTTCGGTGCGAATGCTTCACACATTGCTCGAACTTATAAAAAAGTTATATCCGCTGAGAAACTGCAATTATAAACTTTCCGAAGAAAATAGTAAAATCAAAAAATACAAATTGTGTCTTGAATATCATATCGGAAACTGCAAAGGACCTTGTGAAGGACTGCAAACCGAAGAAGATTATGAGCAATCGATTTTGAATATTAAGGATATCCTGAAAGGAAATATTATTAAAGTAATTGGTTATCTTAAAAATTTAATGAAAATTTTTTCTGCTCATTATGAATTTGAAAAAGCACAGATTGTAAAAGAAAAACTCGAATTGCTTGAGAAATTCCAGAAAAAATCAACAATTGTAAATCCCGAAATTGACAATGTTGATGTTTTTTCAATTGTTACAGATGAAAAATACGGATATGTAAATTATCTGAAAGTCCACAACGGTGCTATAATTCAGATTCATACCATAGAATTGAAAAAACAGTTGGATGAAACATCTGAAGAACTTCTTCTATATGCAATCACTGATATTCGCCAGCGTTTTCAGAGCGAATCAAAAGAAATAATAATTCCATTTGAAATAGAAATTAATATTCCCGATTTAAAATTTACTGTTCCTAAAATAGGCGATAAGAAAAATTTACTCGAATTATCACAAAGGAATGTTCAGTATTATCAACATGAAAAACAAATGCAGGCAGAAGCGCTCAAACAAAAAATGCCTCAAAAAAGAATACTTGAACAAATGAAAAAAGATTTACATCTTAATGAATTACCTGTTCATATTGAGTGTTTTGATAATTCGAATATTCAGGGAAGTCAGGCGGTTGCGGCAATGGCGGTTTTTAAAAATGCAAAACCTGCAAAATCGGAATACAGGCATTTTAATATTAAAACAGTTGAGGGAATTGATGATTACGCTTCGATGAAAGAAGTTGTTTTTAGAAGATACAGCCGGCTTATTGAAGAGAAAAAAACCTTACCGCAACTAATTGTTATTGACGGCGGCATAGGACAATTAAATTCGGCTGTTGAGGCATTGGATGAATTAAAATTAAAAAATAAAATTGCAATTATCGGCATTGCAAAAAAACTTGAAAGCATTTTCTTTCCCGGTGATTCCGTTCCTCTATTTCTTGATAAAAAATCCGAAACATTAAAAGTGATTCAGCAAATACGCGATGAAACCCACCGCTTCGGAATAGCACATCACAGGGGAAAAAGAGAAAGAGAAACAATAAAAACAGAGCTTACCGGAATAAAAGGAATTGCTGCGGAAACAGCAAAAAAATTATTGGCAGAATTCAAATCAGTTGCTAATATTAAAAAAGCGAAATTTGAAGAAATTGAAAAAATAATAGGGAAATCAAAAGCAAAAATTGTTTTTGAATATTTTAATTAAATTTGTAAATCCTTTAAAAAATTAAATTGAATAAAAGTTTAAAAAATATAAAATTTGCAATTACTTTATTGGTTGTTTCTTTTTCTTTTATAGTTTTCAATTCATCTTCTCAAGCCCAGTCACCTCCATCTTCAATAAAAAAACAAAAGAAAAATCTTGATAAAAGGAAAGAAGAACGCAGAGACGAAACTGTTGATACTTATACAAAGGGTTTAAAAAGACATCTGCATATTCAAAAAAAAGAAACAAGAAAAAGAATAAGAAAGGACTTGAGAAAAGCCAACAGAATAAATGACAATAGGAGAGAATTCTTTATAAAACGCTGGTTTGCTCATAAAAGAAAAAGATAAAATTTAAAGTTTGTCCAGAATGCCCGATTTCTTCGTTATTCTCGTTTTAAAAACCAGTCATTTACATCAGTAAGCTCCTGATTTTTAAAACTTCAAAAGCCTCGAACTCGAACATTCTGAACCAAACTCTCAACTTTATGGACAGACATTATTTATAAACCCATTTCTTGAAAATACCAATTAAAAATTATATCCCGCTTTTTATTATTCTTTTTTTTTGGATAATTTCCATATTTTTTGCAAACCCCACAGGCGAATTTCCTTTGAATGACGATTGGTGTTATTCAAAATCATTATTAAATCTTGTTGAAAACGGAAAGTTTATAAATTATTCTTCAAACTCTGTAACATTTATTACTCAATTTCTTTGGGGTTATTTGTTTTGTATTCCCTTTGGATTTTCATTCGTGGCTTTACGAATATCAACAGTTGTAATGGCTTTAACCGGCTTGATATTTTTTTATAAAATATGTTTAAAATTCATTAGCGTACCATAAAAATTAAAACATTTTTAACTGACTATATAAAAGTTCTTTGACATTTTGATGATAAGGTTTATTGATAAGCTCTTTCACTGGTGTTTTATCAAGTAACGATATGCTTAATA